>NZ_JAAHGT010000170.1 GCF_010672385.1 Okeania sp. SIO2F4 | reverse complement strand
AACGGATTGAATTGAATAAAAGGAAAATAAATTCATTGTTTCTCCACGGCGAGTGAGAGGCTTTAAACCTTAATTATTCGGAATTCCCTACTCCCCTATTCCCTATTCCCTATTCCCTATTCCCTAAAATTATTTCCATCTATCGATTTGATATTGAGCATCTCTATAACCTCCTGTGCGACCTTGTTCTAAATAAAGTTGGGCTGCTTTTTCAAAATCACTAATTGCTCCTTTTCTATCTCCGATATTAACCCTAACTAACCCCCTATTGTAATAAGCAGCAGCATATTCTGGGTTAAGTCTAATAGCTTGAACATAATCAGCGATCGCTTGCTGATAATTTTCTTCTTCAGAGTAAACATTAGCACGATTTGCATAAGCTTCAGCGTTGTTTGGACTTAATGCTATTGCTTGAGTATAATCTTCTATGGCTTTTTGTGGTAGATTTGCTGTAGCATAAGCTAAACCTCTGTTTGTATAAGCTTTAGGATTTTTAGGATCTAGTTTAATTGTTGCAGTGCAGTCAGATATAGATTTTTCATACTCTTGTAAATTTAGATAAGCAATACATCGATTATTATAGGCAATGTCATTTTCAGAGTTGATTTGAATTGCTTTAGTACAGTCAGATACAGCATTTTCATACTCTGCTAAATTCAAGTATGTGCTACAACGATTAGCATAAGCTTCTTCATTTTTAGGATCTATTTCAATAACTTGATTATAATCATCTAGAGAACCTTGATAATCTCCTAGAAAAAACCTAGTCCTACCTCTATTATAATAACCATCTATCTCTTTTGGTGCAATTTTAATCATCTGAGTGTAATCTGCTATTGCTCCTTGTAAATCATTATTGGCAGCACGAGCTAACCCTCTAGCATGGTAAGCATTAATATCATTCGGTTGCAGTCGTAGAACTTGAGTGTAATCTTGAATTGCCGCAGGATAGTTTTGGGATTTATAGTAAACAAATCCTCGTTTGTAATAAGCTTCAGCATCTTGAGGTTTGAGGCGCAACACCTGGGTAAAATCATCAATTGCTCCCGCATAATTTTGGCGATCAGAATGAACTCCCCCTCGGTTAAAATAGGCATTAACATAGCTGGGGTTAAGATTAATGGCTTTGCTGTAATCAGCAATAGCATTTTGATAGTTTTCTAAGCTGTAATAAGCATTCCCCCGTTGGTAAAAATACTCTGCTTGACCAGGATTCAGTTCAATTGCTTTATTATATGCTGAAATTGCTACTTGTTCATAGCCTTGATTTGCATTTTCTATCCCTCTTTCAAATAGTCTTTGTGCTTTAATCGGGTTGGGGCGATTCAAAAAACTTACCACCCCAACTAGCACTGCTATCACCCCTAAACTTGCAAAACCAAATAAAACCAACAACAATGGATGGGATGTGATTCCCTTGCGACTTGTTTGAATTTGAGGATTTAGACTTCTTTCAGTTATAGGTGTTGGTGCCATAACTCTTTGAGAGCGACCGCTAATTTTCTGTAGTGCTTTGATAACTTCTGCTGTAGACTGGTAACGTTTGGTGTAATGGTAATGTACCATTTTTTCCATAATATCCGCTAGATTTGAAGAACATTGTGCGCGATTTCGCCAGAGGATACCACTAGGATTTGATGGCGAGAGGTCTTGTAGTTTTGGCAGTTCACCACTAGGAATACCTGTCAGAGCTTGAATACCAATCATACCTACTGCATACAGATCGCTATTATATTGAGGAATGCCTTGAAATTGTTCGATAGGCATATAGGAGGGAGTACCTGTAGCTATGGTTCGTTGAATTTCTCCATTTGCTTCTGCGATCCGATGACTAACTTCTTTGACTGAACCAAAATCAATTAAAACTAATTTTCCATCTGGTTGACGTCTAATTAAATTTGATGGGTTAACATCCCGATGAATTACTTCATGTCCATGTACAAATTCTAAAATTTCTAAGATTTCTAATAATAGTTGAATTACTTGTTTTTCTTGCCAAGGTTTACCAGGAATAATTTCTTTATTTAAAGGTGTTCCCGGAATAAATTCTTCTACTAAATAGAATTGATTATTTTCTTCAAAATAAGCTAATAGTAAAGGAACCCGATCGTGTCTTCCTAATTTTTCTAATATTTCTGCTTCTTGCTTGAACAAACGGTGAGCAGTTCTGACAATCGTAAAACTATTACCAGGAGCCCTTAGTTGTTTGACCACACATTGAGGATGCCCAGGGCGACGAGTATCGGCAGCCAAATAGGTTTGTCCAAATGCACCAGAACTCAGGACTTGAACGACGCGGTAACGTCCATCTAGCAGTTGACCTATCATGTTCATATTATTCATTTTATAGCATTTTTCTTAACTATCGAGAGAAATTAAGTGAGAGTAAGCAACAGGCAACACAGAGAGTAGATTAGGTTATAAATTAAGTCTCTCACTATTTTTGGTAGTTGGTATAGCGCTACGCGCAAGTCAGAAGTCAGAAGTTAGAAGTCAGAAGTAATCTCTAACTGAGTTTTCGGTGCGGAAATACTCCGCAAACAGCATTTAGTAATGTCCGCGCCCTTTGCTTCGACTGCTATATTATTTTATATGATACCATTTCTCAAAAGTCTTGCTACATCTCCTTGAGAGTAGGGAGTAGGGAGTAGGGGCGATTCGCAAATCGCCCGTACGGGAGTAGGGTTAAAAACTATAAGATATTTTTATTTAATGCCTATAATCTTTATAAACATTACTGAAGCATGATTATTACTTAATAACTGAAGTGCCCTTGGTAGTATAGCATAAATGCATGGGAATTGGTATGATATTTTAAATAAATAAGAACCAAAACTCTTCTTTATAATAGTTAAATTTTGGCTTTAGGTAGAATTTAAAACAAGGTAAGTTTAATTATTAAAACAGTTAATTATTGCAGTTTTTCTATCATATTGAGGGAGTTTTGATAATCCTTGATTTTACCTTGCTCTAAAGATAGGTTCGCACTTTGGCGAAAGTCTGCTACTGCTGCAGGTAACTCTTGTAATTCATAAAGAATAATTCCTCGATTATAATAGGCTTTAGCATTACTTGGATTGAGTCTAATTGCCTGGGAAAAATCTTGAATGGCTTGATTATAGTTTCCTATCTCTGAGAAAAGTATTCCTCGATGATTATAAGCAAGAAAATCTTGAGGATTGATTTTTATTGCTGCGGTAAAGTCTTCTATTGCTGCTTGTAAATAGCCACGAGCAGACTGCGCTAAACCTCTGTTTATGTAAGTTTTTGCATTTTCATTGTTGATGTCAATAGCAATACTACAATCTTCTTTTGCTCTTCGATATTCCCCTAAATTGAAATAAGAAATACATCGATAATTATATGCTAAATCATTTTGAGAATTTATTTCTATTGCTTGGTTACAATCAGAGATCGCAGCTTGATGATTTGCCAGATTTAGATAAGCACTACATCTATTTGTATAAGCATCAGCATCATCGGGTTTGAATTCTAATACCCGATTATAATCTGCGATCGCACCTTGATAGTCTGCCATTTCCAACTGAGACTTGCCACGACTATGATATGCTTGTACATCATTGGGGTTCAGTTCAATAGCTTGAGTATAGTCACTAATTGCACCTGCTGTATCTCCTATTCTTCCTCTTGCTATTCCCCGATTAATATAGGTGTTACTATCTTTGGGATTAAGTCTAATTGATTGACTATAGTCTTGAATCGCATTTTTGTAGTCTCCAATTTCGTAGTAAATTTGCCCTCGTTTATAGTAAGCTTTGGTATAGTTAGGATTTATTCTTAATGTTTGTGTTAAATCAGTAATGGCTTTTTCATTGTCATTTAGTTGATAATAAATTAGACCCCGTTGATAATAAGCATCATTGTAGTTAGCTTTAATTTTAATAGCTGCTGTATAATCATTTATGGCTTTTTCATAAGCTCTCTGAGAATAGTAAGAGTTGCCTCTTTGATAGTAGGTGACAGCATTTTGTGGGTTTAGTTTGAGTGCTTTAGTGTAATTTGCAATCGCTGCTTGTTGCTTTCCTTGTTTGACTAATTCTTGACCTTGGTTATATAGTGTTTGTGCTTTGACTATAAATTGGTATCGCCAGAAATAAGCGATCGCTGCTCCTACTATTGTTATAAATGCTAAACTAGCAATTAATATAATTTTTTTATTGTTTGTCGGTTGAGGTAGTGGTGATGGAATATTTATTTCTGGAGTTTTTTCTTGAGATGCTGTAATTATTGTTTCTGATTGTGAGAGAATTTCAGTATCTACTGAGACTGATATCTTGCTTAATTCTGCTAGCACTTCCGTTACTGACTCATAATTTTGTTCACTTTGACTATTTACCATTTTGTCAATGATGTCTGATAATGCGAGAGAACATACTTGCAAATTCTGCCAAGGTATTTCTATTCCAGGACTATTATTAGTTTGTTTTTGCTTCAATAAATCTTGAGGAGATAATCCTGTTAGTGCTTGAATAGCAATTATCCCTAAAGCATAAATATCATTTTTTTTGTTTACTTCCTGCTGATTTTTGTCTAACGGTATATAAAGTAAACTATCAGAATTATTTTGGCTGTAATTTTCTGATATTAATGGTTCTTGATTTAATTCTAAAATTCTCTGAATTTCTCTTTCTAACCCAAAATTAATTAAGAATAATTTTCCATCTAAGGTTTGTCTAACTAAATTTCCTGGTTTGATTTTTCCATGAGTTTCCCCATGACCATGAATCAAAACTAAAACTTCTAGCGCCTCCTTTAATATTTTAATTACTTCTCCTTCCCACAAAGGTTTATTTCTAGCCAACTCTTCGGTTATTGAGATACCTACTATATAATCTTCAACTAAATATATATTATTGTTTTCTTCAAAATAAGCTAATAAGTTCGGTAGTCCCTCGTGTTTACTTAAACTATAAATCTTTTCTACTTTTTCTTGAAATAATGATAGTATAATCTGTTGATTTTCATAGTTAAAATTGCCTAGTTGAATTTCTCTGACCACGCATTGGGGTGAACCTGGACGGTGGGTATCTCCTGCCAGATATGTCTGTCCTAAAATAGTTGAACTTATAGGTTGGATAAAACGATAGCGTTTATCTACAATTTGGTCAATCATGATCTACTCTCATCTGATTACAGATATGTGTTTATAGAACCCATTTGGTATCTTTGTCAGAGACCCGCGTTTTTACCAGGAGTCAGGAGTTAGGAGTCAGGAGTCAGGAGTCAGAAGATGGAGGGAAGGCATAAGGGAAAAAGCGGATGAGACCCCGCACCGTCGCACGGGAGCGTGCACCAAGCAGGTTGAAAAATATTCCCCATCTCTCCATCTCTTTTTAAATAGATCTCAAATGGGTTCTATATAAGCTAAGTAGGTAGGTCTAATTAAACATTCAAAAAATTGTAGGGGCGGGTTATAAGAAAGCCTTAAAAAATTAGCGATGTAGTCCTAAAAACACGCCCGAAACTCAAGAGAGGGAATGGGCACCAACAGAAGCAAGAGGTAAGAGTGGGTTGGTGGGATGTGTAATTAATTTTGCCTAAGTACTTATCAAAATAATTGGGTTTAAAACTTCGCCTTTTAATGCGAAATATTTTTGGAGGGTTGCTCACGCCCCCATTATAAAAACAACTTCTGAGTTCTGAGTTTTTACTGGGTTAAAGTTTATGCCTCTAACCAGACTATCTTTACTATTAGAAATCTCCGATAATTCAAAATAAAATCAATTATCGTACAGAAATCATTAATTATTTCCCCCTACTCCCTACTCCCTTTTTCCCCTCCCAGGAGGGGTTAGGGGTGGGTCTCTACTCCCTCTTTTCCACCAGAGGTCTATTTTCGGACTACTCTTTCTGGTGACATATTGTTGATTATTTTATTAGAGTAATTAAACACCCAATCAGATGATATTGTGTGAATACAATAACTCGAAAACTTGAAAAACTACTGAATTTAATTGTGTTACTGAAACACTGGATAAAATTCCTAAATTTATAATGTGTAAATCAGACCTATTTCTCCTCTAACTGGCGCGGAAAAAGCTCCTTTATGACCGAAAAGTTGTCCTCTCAAGCCTCCCCTTTTAAGGGGATAAAAAAATAGAATATTCCATATTTAAATCCCGAAGCTTCAGCTAGGGGTAATGATAACTGATAACTGAAATTACTTCTGAGGACTAACTCTAGTAAAATCATACTTGTATTCACAAATGCCAATTTAATATAGATTATTTTCTAAGTTTTGTCGGCGATTGCTACGCCACCAACGAATTAGTTTTAACCCCACAAAATAACTCAATATTCCTCCTATTATACCCATTACCAAACAACCTAAGAATAGAGATGTGACAAATTGAGTCCCATATTGCATTAACTCTGGAAATGAAAGTATACTTTCAGGTACAAACTCTTCTTGAGAGTTAAGTAGCCATCGACCAACTTGAAAGTTAATTGCATATATTGGTAAATAAGTTAAGGGATTACTTACCCAAGTCCCAGCAGCAGCAGCAATTTTATGACCCCGGAATAAGGTTGCTAATGCTATACCAACTATGGTTTGAAGACCAAAGATAGGAAATAATCCAGCAAATACTCCTAATGCTAAACCTCTAGCAATATATTCGGGAGTTCCCCGCATTCGGATCAAGCGCCAGTGTAAGTATCGTCCATATCTATGCAACTTTGGTGGTTTATTTCTATTTGATGGAGATTTTTTTATAGTTAGATTAGGTAGTAGTTGCTGTGGAATTTGTTGGAGGTTTTTTAACATAGTTAAATCAATTAATTTAGCACAGATACTTATAATAATAGAAAAACATAAATATGTTATAATTCTTGACCAATAAATAAGTTCAATAGCCTCACCTTGGCTGTGCCACGAGTTGTCGCTCTACAAGGGGATAGAAAAGGAAATTTCGGATTTTCTTGTCTCCCTATTACTGGAGGTACTTTTAACAAACTTCAGACCTAGCAGTACTTTGAGATTTTTCAACCTTAAAATGGCTTCAAACCCAGTATTAGCAAGGGAAATACCTTAAAGATCTGAAAATAGCTGTTTGCGTAGCATGACCTAGGAAAACCTAGATATATCAATAAAACAGTTAATTTAAGGTAAAAACTTTGTACAGTAATGTTTTTACTAGGACTTACGGATAGACCGCATATATAGCGTTAAAAACTATAACGTTATAGTTTTTTAACTCTATATATAGTATATTTGCGTAAGTCCTGTTTACCTTAAATTAACCTATTTTTTCCTAAAGTCCAGCTAGGAGGCTAACTGATAACTGATAACTGATAACTGATAACTGATAACTGATAACTGAAATGACTCCTGGAAATACTATTGCGGCGATCGCTACTGCTATTGTTCCCCAACAAGGAAGTGTGGGGATAGTTAGGATGTCTGGTTCTGAATCAATGACAATTGCCAAAATTCTATTTCATGCATCCGGGAAACAAGTTTGGGAGACTCACCGCATTCTCTATGGTTATATTCGCCATCCCAAAACTGGGCAATTAGTAGATGAAGCTTTGTTATTGATTATGAAGGCTCCTCGTTCTTATACTCGTGAGGATGTAGTAGAGTTTCACTGTCATGGTGGAATTATCGCCATACAACAAGTATTACAATTATGTATTGAGGCGGGGGCACGACTAGCTCAACCAGGAGAGTTTACTTTACGAGCTTTTTTAAATGGACGGTTGGATCTGACTCAAGCTGAAAGTGTTGCCGACTTGGTGGGTTCTCAATCTCCTGCTGCTGCTCAAGTTGCTTTGGCTGGTTTACAGGGTAAGTTAGCTAGTCCAATTCGTCAGTTAAGAGCTAGTTGTCTGGATATTTTAGCAGAAATAGAAGCCCGCATTGATTTTGAGGAAGATTTACCTCCTTTGGATGAATCTGAAATTAATCAAAAAGTGGATAGTATTTTGGTGGATTTGTCAAGGGTATTAGGAACGGCAAGTCGGGGGGAGTTGTTACGAACTGGTTTGAAGGTGGCTATTATTGGACGTCCGAATGTGGGCAAGTCGAGTCTGCTGAATGCTTGGAGTCGTAGCGATCGCGCTATTGTGACGGATCTTCCTGGTACAACTAGGGATGTGGTGGAATCTCAGTTGGTGGTGGGTGGTATTCCAGTGCAGGTTTTGGATACAGCGGGTATTCGGGAAACTGAGGATCGGGTGGAAAAAATTGGGGTGGAGCGCTCGTGCAAGGCAGCTGAGTCTGCTGACGTTGTGTTATTAACAATTGACGGTCAGGCTGGTTGGACGGAGTTGGATGAAGTTATTTATCAACGGGTGAAAAATCGTTCTTTAATTCTCATAATTAATAAAGTTGATTTGGTTCAGCCAGAATTAATTAAGTCAATTTTTTACCCAGAAACTATTAAAAATGTTGTGAGTACAGCAGCTATTAATAATCAAGGAATTGAGGAACTGGAAGCAGGGATTATTAATGCTGTAAATTTGGGTAATGTACAGGCAGAAAATTTAGATTTAGCAATTAATCAAAGGCAAGCAGTAGCTTTAACTAGGGCTAAGGTGGCTTTGGAGCAATGTTTAAATACTATCAAAAATAATTTACCTCTAGATTTCTGGACTATAGATTTAAGGGGAGCAATTTATGCTTTGGGAGAGGTTACGGGGGAGGATGTAACGGAATCTGTTTTGGATAGAATTTTTAGTCGCTTTTGTATTGGGAAGTAATTTTTCAAAGTTTGACTTTCTATTTTGTCTGTCATCTAAGTAGGGCTTGCTGATTAAATCTAAAAGCATTTACACACAAAGACTTTAGCCTTTTTTATGGGAAAAAAGTGCAAGCTTTTTGCTCCCTTAAGCTTAAAATGTGAGGATTTTGGGCAGACAAGGGTAGAAAAATTGAGGAAAAATTCTTCCGACTACATCCTCTGTAATTCCTCTAACTCCTGACTCATGACTCGGTCTTCTTACCCTTTACCCTCACCTATCAGACTTTTTCAGCAAACCCTAAGTATTTTAGAAGTTGGATAATACTATCTGTATGGACAGAGTGCCAAAATTTAGCAGCTTAAGTAAATTATGAGAATTTTGATGACAATTTATCATAAATTGTGATAAAGTTTTACATAACATAACAAAATCAAGAAATATATTAAGGGTAAAGAAAAAGATGACTGGATTTATCAGAGGACTATTTGGGAAAAAAGACGATAATCAACCAAAGGAAGCTTTCTTCCTAGATCAAGATGCTGCAACTAGTCTGGGTAATTTAGACTATATGCGGAAATCTAAGACAGTTAAGAGGAGTTATCCCAAAGCAGCAGGTAAACTTAATTTAATAGAAGGAGAGACACAAAAGGCTGTTTCTTCTATGCAAATGAAAGAAACTGTAGGAGAAACTAAAACTCCTTCCTATTCTTCTACTTCTAGTTTCTCTACTTCTAGTTTCTCTACTTCTACTTCTACACAATCTTCAACATTTCAGCCTACTCCTGTAAAACCTCGTACCATTAGTAATTCTAATGATGGAATAGATTTCAAAAGCATGGCTCGTGATATGAAGAAAAAGAGATAATTACTTTTGTTAATATATTTATGTAGCAAAGTAATTATTATCAATTACTTGTAGATATTGAGTGAAAATATAGCAATCCAATTTCAGGTTTGAGACTCTAGCATTGAGTAAATTTATTGCAGAATGGCAGAGCTTCAATACTTACTAAGGATTGCTATATTTTTATTTATGACTAATAACTTCTTGCCATTCTAACAAGACTGGCACGGGTATTTTGATTATTGCTTGTTGGTTGGTTTTTAAAGGCAAATATAGAAAAACTTTGGCATTTGTTTTGATGCTAAACAAAACTTCTGGAAATTGATATTCACCCACGTTAGTAGCTGGTGCTTTTTCGGCAAAATTATCTCTAGCTAGGGAGATTTTATCTTGACCATAACTAATTTTTAAAGGTTGTGGATGAGTAAATTCTACAGTGCCAGGAAAACCTACTAAGCGCAGATTAATAGTATCTACTTCACCAGAAGTAAGACGTTTATAAAATACTACTTGCCATGGTTTTCTTTCTCGATCTCTTAAAGTATGTTTGGCTTGATAAAGTATCTGATTTGGTGCTTCTTCTATTTCTCGAATTAGAGCATTTGCTGAGTTAATTGCAAAGCTACCTTGATAAACTAATATCAGGAAAACTAATCCAATTATCAACATAATTTTGAATAAAAATTGTTTAATCATTTGATTAACTACCTATTAGCTTTTCCTAGATAATGCTCCCTAAAAACCATTCACTAGAGAGCAAAAAAAATATACTTGGCTAATTGCTTAAAAGCCTTGACTAGCTGTTAGCTTTTAGCATTTATTTCCCAGGAGGCTTTTCATGTGGGTAGCAAACTGTTAAATGAAATGACCGCTATTTCAAAAAGCACCTAATTAAGTCAAACTAGACGGTTTGAGAAGCAAAAAAGATACCCTTGAAAACTATTGAAAAATTCTACATAGCTTGCTAATTCCTAACTACTTTTTAATTCTCTCCTAAACCTAACTGTCCCCAATAACCAGTAAATATCCGACTGCCATCTTTCAGTACATGAATTTCTACGCGATCGCTTGCCCAATTTAATTGATTTTTTAACGCTGGATTAAATACTCTCACTCTTTGATTACTTGAAGAAACTAGAGAATTAGGAGAATGAATAGCTAGGGTTTCTACAAATGGTCCATCAATCAGAATATCTAAGTGAGACAATAATTCTTTAGCACCAACAGGTGCATTTTTAGATTGTAATTCTCTGAGAGTAAACCCACTAAAAGACATTACATTTAAACCTCTATATTTTAATATTTTTGCTAATTCTGCTAGTGCTGATGCTTGTAAAAAAGGCTCTCCCCCAGAAAAGGTTACTCCTGTATTTCGAGAATTATTTAATATTTTATTTGCTAGTTCTTCAATACTTATTAATTGGTTAATATCAAAAGACCAAGAATCAGGATTGAAACAGCCAGAACACCCGCGTTTACACCCTTGTACCCATACTACTGCACGGCAACCAGGACCATTTACTTCTGACTCATCAATATAGCCCATAATATTTAGATATCCTGGTGGAATTTCTAATGGTGTTGTTGTTGATAATTTAGCTGTTAGGTTATTCATATTTCAGTTCTTTTTTACTGCTTTTTTTATTATCAAAAAATCTCAATGCTATTTCTGTTTATAACGAACCGGAATGTTTGTATTTGTGTAAATATAATCTGCAAATTCTTGTAAAATATCCTGACTAACACACTTGAGTTTTTGTACTGCATAAGGATGAAATTCTGTATGGTTTCCTCTAGCATATAGTTGATGTTTTAAAGGTTTAGGGCGCCTGGGAGTGTTAAGTTGAATTTCATCAGGTTTTAGAGATTTGATCGAGCTAATATATTCGGCTTTGGTTTGAGAATTCCATGGAGATAATATCATTGTTTGAATAGCTAGTTGACCTTGATATTTTTCTCTAAATTCTTGTATTCCTCCCCAGATACCTGGTAGATTAAATATTTCTGTTGGTCGATTAATTCCTTGTAGTTGTCTTTGGTTAACTGCATCAATTTTGATTGATACTTTGTCTGCTAAATTTAAGGCTAATATAACTTCTGGATTGGTTAAAGTAGTACCATTTGTTAAGACTAAGATTGGTTTGTTTGTTAATTTTTTCGTTTCTTTGAGAATGTCTTTTAAGTTCAGAGCTAATGTCGGTTCTCCACTGCCACTAAGAGTGATAATATCTACATTCCACGGTGCAAATTTTTGTAGTTCTAATAATATTTCTGCGCTAGAGACATAGATAGAGCGATCGCTTGTTTTTTGTTCAATTTCTCCTAGTTGACAGTAAACACAATTGAATGAACAAGTGGAAATTTTGCCTATGGGATCTATGCCTAGGGAGCGCCCATATCGCCAAGATTTTACTGGTCCATAAACTGGTATAAATTCATCAGTTGATTTTGTCATTATTTGATTTTATTTTTTACGATCATATCTATAATAATTATTGATGAAATTTACCTAATAATTAAGATTTAAAGCTTCTCACTCGCCGTGGAGAAACAAGCGGTCGTTTTGGCTGTCGCTGACTTGAATTGCGGAGCTTGGAGTAGGATGAGATACTGAGGTCTCCTGGCTAGCCTCCAATCTCCCCTTGAGAAGAAAAAATTTTCACGCTCCGCGTCAATCCAATCCGTTTTAGGGAGAGGTAATTATTCATTATCCATTATCCATTATCCATTAATGAAGGTTCTATATTTCAGTTTATTTATAGGAATTTTCAACATTATTAATAGCTGCCAATTAATTATTTGTCATTTGTCTCAAAAGAGACAAACTCAAACATGAACTTAATTTTTCTATTAGTTTATTATATATGCCAATATTATTTGAAGTATTGTACTATACAAACAACCTTTTTTTTACATAAATTAATAATATTGATTTCTTTAAATTTGCTTTTACACGAGCAATCCTAAATGAGTTAGTGCTGGAAACCTAATACCAAATTCATGCATAGGCATTTACATCTTAAGCATGTGATTTATTACTACAATAAAAAATATATAAATTCCATAAATTCTAAAAAATTAAACATTTTTTCCTCTTTTTTATTGTGTTTTTCTTTCACTGTTCCCTGTTAAGTGTTCCCTGTTAAGTGTATCGTGACTGTAGCAATATTTTATGAAATGGGTATAAGAGTTATAAACTTATCTACCATGAAAAAGTATAGCAGCAATAAAAGTATAGTTTAGGGCAGTAGAGATATTAGATATCCGTTTTTAACTAAGAGGCAACAAGTAACAGTTCAGCAATTAGTAATTAATAATTAATTATTAATTATTACCTCTCCTTGAAAACGGATAGGATTGACTAATCATGAAAATTTTTTCTTCTCAAGGGGAGATTGGATATAACTAGGTTTCCTCAGCATCCCATCCTAGGTCATGCTACGCAAACGACCGCTTGTTTCTCCACGGCGAGTGAGAGGCTTTAAACCTTAATTATTCGGTAAAAGGCAACAATAAAACTTACTAATTTTGACTTACACTGCTATCTGTTCCGATTTAAAAATCCATTATTCTATTTATGTAGCAATCTTAGTTTTTTTAGGTAATACCCTAGAAAAAAAGCGACAACTTATCTGACAACAGGTAACACCAAATATCAAAAGTTTTGCTATATATCTTTAGTAGTTAGGAGTCAGAATGATAAGAAGGAGTTAGGAGTCAGTAGTAAAGACACTGAGGAGTTTGAAATGGGAAGTATATTGAGATGAAAATTTGGTATTAGA
>NZ_JAAHGT010000017.1:9694-17792 GCF_010672385.1 Okeania sp. SIO2F4 | reverse complement strand
CATCAAGCATAAAGCATCCTGGATATTCTTGGGCGATCGCTGCGGTACAAATTAATATTGTCACTAATATTGATGGTATTTGCCAAAAGATGGTTTTGACCATGAAATAAGGTATTAAACTTGCCCTTTCAAGGGGATAAAAAAGAAAATTCCGGTTTTCAAACCTCCGGTCTAAGTTGGAGGTACTGTTAACTGTTAGCGAAGCTCCTCCGTAGGAGGCTAACTGATAACTGATAACTGAAATTACCTGTTGTTTCTGTTGCAGGTCTAGCTCAATTTGCTTAACCCGATTTTTGTCAGTAGAATTATATAGTGAAGAATTTTCCATCATAATTACTTTTTAAGAATTTCAATTATTTGTTTATTGTTAAATTTTAAACTTTAAGCTAATTTTATCTTATTTAATTGATGAATGTAATCTGTACTTGTGACTACTACATTTTTTGTAAACTTAATATATTCTCAATAACCTAAGTAGATATTCTGACCTGATCTTTAAAGAAGCGGTCAGCACTCAGCAATTAGCACTCAGCAGGATAATTTTTTTAACGTTTAGAATGGGATTTCAACCCCTCCTAAACCATCCAGCGCAATAGTTGCCAGAGATTTTAACAATCGCTCAAAAAGCTGAATGCTAAAAACTGAAAGCTGAAAGCTAGTTAAATTAAATACTAATTAATTAATTGAGAGGAATTAAAATGTCAATCTCAGCTCAACCTGCGTTACTTGTCTTAGCAGATGGAACTTCTTACTGTGGCTTATCTTTCGGCGCTCCAGGAACTACCATCGGAGAAGTGGTATTTAACACAGGAATGACTGGTTATCAGGAAGTTCTCACAGACCCAAGTTATCGTGGGCAAATTGTTACTTTTACCTACCCAGAATTGGGAAATACAGGAGTTAATCCTGAAGACGAAGAGTCCAATGAACCACAAATCAAAGGCGCGATCGCTCGTAATATTTGTCCACGTCCTAGTAACTGGCGCTCTACTCAATCTTTATCAGAGTATCTTATAGAACATAAAATTCCTGGAATCTATGGTATAGATACCCGTGCTTTGACTCGAAAAATTAGGACTGTGGGGGCAATGAATGGGGCAATTTCTACAGAAATTCTCGATCCAACTGAATTGTTACAAAAAGTTCAGTCTGCTCCTAGCATGGCCGGATTAAATTTAGTTCGGGAAGTAACAACTAAAGAAGTTTATCAATGGTCTGAAGCAACTAATCCAGATTGGGAGTTTAACCCTTCAGTTTCTGGTGATAGTGGAGAACAATTTACAGTTGTGGCCATTGACTTTGGGGTGAAAAAAAATATCCTGCGACGTTTAGCCAGTTATGGTTGTCGAGTTGTGGTTGTTCCTGCCAGTACACCACCAGCAGAAATTCTTAAGTATAACCCTGATGGTATCTTTCTTTCTAATGGTCCAGGAGACCCATCTGCTGTGACGGAAGGTATTGAAACTACTAAGGAGTTGCTAAAATCATCTAAGCCTGTATTTGGCATTTGTATGGGACATCAGGTCCTTGGTCTGGCCTTAGGAGCAGACACTTTTAAACTAAAATTTGGTCATCGCGGTCTTAATCAGCCTGCGGGTTTGCAGCAACAAGTGGAGATTACGAGTCAAAATCATGGATTTGCCATTAATGCAGATTCTTTAGCTGCTGAGGTAGAAATTACCCATCTCAACTTGAATGACCGAACTGTTGCTGGTTTACGGCATAAATCTTTGCCTTTGTTCTCAGTGCAGTACCATCCTGAAGCAAGTCCCGGTCCTCACGATGCTGATTACTTGTTTGAACGTTTTGTTCAAGCAATGCGAGATGATCGAAAAGCTAAAGCCTAGAATTGATATCCTATCACGGTTAATCTTAAATAGAAATTGGGTTGTGTATGCAAATCTTGACTATTGTCAAAATCGTCATAATCTCAATTTCAGCATTTGTCTGTTTGAATAAGTCATTTTATGGTAGACAAATTTTACTTCATGGAGTACAATATTTATTTTAATTATGCAAAATCAAGCTAGGAGGGTGTTATTCCTGAGCCTAAGCCATTAAACCTGACTGTTAGCCTGAGAGGCTCTCACGAAGTCAGGGATAACTACCAGCTATTCCGCCTAACAGGGTTATTAGATGCCTTCTCAGAAGGTACTTTTAGCAAAACCCTGAAGACAAAAATCGATCAAGGACCAAAAAATATTATTTTGGAGTTGTCCAAGATAGACTTTGTTGATAGCTCTGGGTTAGGAGCACTAGTACAACTGGTAAAGTATACCCAACAATATGAAGGTACTTTGCAAATAGTTTCCAATCCCCGTGTAACTCAAACAGTTAAGTTGGTTCGTTTAGAAAAGTTTTTGTCTTTACGAACTACATTAGAAGAAGCTACGAATAATGTCAAGAAATCTTGACCAGGCAAGGCAGAGACAGATTATCTAGTCTAGATATATGTTACCTCCCGTCAACCAGCAAAACTCTGGACGGGAGCAGGTCAAGCCTGTTGACTATTTACCGTTGACCAAGAAAGAAATAAGGTCTCAAGTCTCCCCTTTCAAGGGGATAAAAAAGGAAATTTAGGATTTTCTGGCCTCCGACTTCAGGGGTCGGTACTGTTAACGAAGTTCCTTCCCAGGAGGCTAAGTGTTAACTGATAACTGAAATGACCTTTGAGAGCTAACGGTATCTCATTGCTGATACTTCTCAGTAGAATTATGAGAATCTATAGCAGTATAATATCTACTACAAAAGAATATACAAGTTAAACCATGGTATGAATAGAAAATAAAACTAGGTTTGATCCAAGTATTGATAAATTTCTCAGAGTCGAAAATTTATAACTAGATTAGCCATAGTTGTCAGAAACTACATAAGTAAATAACGGGTTTCCAAACTACCATTTGTTTCAGATGAGGAGTAACTAAAGAAAACTTATACCATAAAATATAAGCCGATGGATTGAAACCAAAACTTAAGTTAAGCCATTAATTAATTAATTATCTGCATGGGGATCAAAAAAGCTGAAGCAATGTTTTATCAAGAAGAAAGGCTAGCCTCACAAGGAGAATAATCAGTTTGCAGCAGTTAAACCCTCTTACCCTAACACCAGCAGAAATTCAAAAAATTTCACCTTCAGCTTGGGCATATTTGGGAGATGCAGTTTACGAACTGTATATTCGGAATTACTACTTGATACCACCAAAGCGATCGCATTATTATCATCAATTAGTTGTGGCCCAAGTTAGGGCTGAAACTCAAGCCGATCATTTACATAATTTGAAACCACACCTCACCAGTGCAGAGTTAGATATTTTGAAACGAGGACGTAATGCTGCTTTTAGGAAACCAAAAAGATTAGATCCAGAGATTTATCAACAGGCTACCAGTTTAGAAACTTTAATTGGATACTTATATTTAACCGATCCCCAAAGATTAAATCAATTACTAGGTTACATAGAATTAGATTAATATTAGATTAATATTCTGACAGTGTCAACCAACAAAAATAATTTTTTTTCTGGCTAGAATTTTTGACTGTATTGTATCTGTAATATGTGAAATATTTGAGTATAAATAATTTGATATTTTTAGAGAAAGTGTGTTGTTAATAAAATACTAAAAATTGCCTGCTAATTTCATAGTCAAAATATTTTAAAATTAGTAAGTATTTCCTGCGAAATCCTGCGAAACAGCCTTCAGCTATTAGCTGTCAGCGATTAAAAAATTATCCGTGAAGGAATAATTAGAGTTGAAAGATTGAGGGGAGATTAAAAGTTAATGTTAAAGCACATTAGCTAATATTTATCATTAATTACTAGGCGCTTTTTTACTCACTGAAAAGCTGACTGCGAGCTACCTAAATGCTTAGGAAGATTATGCTTTTATTCTAAAAATCAAATTTTCAATCATTAAAATTATACCATTTCAATTGCCTGGCTAAAATTTTAAATTAAAGGCAATTAGGTATGGCATATAATGAATGATGTTTGAAGCACTATCAAAACCTACAACCAATAGTTAGGGGAATATCACCCGTTTGTCCAGAAAAAAGAAGAGTTAATAAATTAGTCAATTTTTGCTCTCTAAAATTTATTATTGCTTATTGCCTCTTCCCTCTTGCCTCTCCCGAAAGGAGTTGAAAAATATTATTGTCATTAAACCAGATTTGATATAAGTGATGTCTACAAAAAATTATAAATTCAATTCTCAAGAAAAACCGCAAAAAAAGAAACAAATTAAACTAAAGGATAGACAGTCAAAAAATGATAATTCAGCAAATTCCAACCACGAAGATGAGGATCTAATCTACGGACGACATACTGTACAAGCTGCCCTCCAAAGTGAGCGATATTTAAACCGCATCTGGATAATTCCTCCGCTTCGATACGATCCCCGGTTTCATACATTGCTGAATGAGGCTAAAACAAAAGGTACAATTATAGATGAAGTAGATGATCGACGCCTAGATCAAATTACCCAGAGAAAAAATCATCAGGGTATAGCAGCTCAAATATCTCCTTACGAGTATAAAGAACTTCACGAATTAATTTCCCAAGCAAAATCCAAAACCGATCAACCTGTATTGCTAGTAGCTGATGGTCTCAATGATCCCCATAACTTAGGAGCCATTATTCGCACTGGTGAAGCTCTTGGAATACAAGGTTTAATTATTCCGCAAAGACGAGCAGTTGGAATAACTTCGACTGTAACAAAAGTTGCGGCAGGAGCCTTGGAAAATTTTCCTGTAGCTAGAGTTACTAATCTTAGCAGTGCTTTGGAAGAATTGAAGAAAGAGGGCTTCTGGATATATGGTACTGTGGCAAATGATGGAGAACTGATTCATACAGTAAAATTTACCGGAGCTATTGCTTTAGTAGTTGGGAGTGAAGCAGAGGGTTTAAGTCTTTTAATTCAAAAAAACTGTGACGTCTTAGTTTCTATACCAATGTCGGGAAGTACGCCTAGTTTAAATGTATCAGTAGCAACGGGTATGGCCATTTATGAAATTCACCGCCAACGCTGGTCAAAAAATTTGCGTATATAATTAAAGATATAATAGACATAGGCGTGATAATTAAAAATCAAATCAATCATTAATTCTTTCCCCCTCCGACCTACTCCCTCCGACCTACTCCCTCTTTTCCACCAGAGGTCTAATATCTATCAATGGCAAGAAGATACAAAAATTAGGATTTGGGTAACATTTGAGAAGGCTAAAGGTTACAGAAATAGAAGGAATCTAAGAACTTATAATATACCTCACTTAGATGAAAAATGTTATATGATGGAAAAAACAGAAGTTGGGTAGTATAACAAAGTAAAGACTAATAATATACCTGAAAATGGGTTGAGCAATTTTATCGAAATGTCGCAAGAGAACTACCTTTAAATTGTGCTTTTAAACCCCAGAATAAAGTTCTGCGCAACTCCTCATTAACAGCCTTATTCTGACGGAGATGCTGGGCAAACGGCTGGAAGTCAGGAGTAATTTTTGGGGTGGTGATAGTAATGGTAAAGGAAGCACCTGGAGTGTGAGAGATGGGGAGTGTCGGAGAAATTAAAAAATATATATCCTCACCATTACCATGCAGGACTAGCATTTTTGGAATTTAGAGCTGACTCCTGGGTGAAAGCTTTAGGGGTAAAACATCTCCACTTTTACCTGCGGTATCTACAATTGGTTGGGGTTGAATTCCCAGACTCAAGATTTCTTTCTCCAAAATTTTTGTCTCCTGACTCCTGCTTCAATTGCGACTCGCCAACTAATTAATCATTATCTAATCCAAGCAAATACCTCAAAATCTGGCGTTGGTAATTGCTAAGATAATTTTCTACTAGGGGTGATACCCATCACTTGGTCTGGTTAGATATTTAGAGGTATTAAAAACAGATTTCTCTTAAAGTTTCATCTCTTGATTTACCAACGCCCAAAATCTCTTCTACCAGTGAATTAATGATGGATCCTGAAACTAGCCCTTTTCACTATCATCAAAACTCACTATAATTTGCAAAGTTTAGTTTAGTTATGGATTAAACTTTCCCTGGATAGTTAGTTTATAACTTCTGAATATGGAAGTTATAAGCATTATCAGAAATTAAAATCAGTACGTTCAATAATCAACTACTAATACTCAGATTCTTAAATAACATGAAAGAAACATTAGTCAATTTTCTGAACTTCTCCGGAATAGCTTGGTGGATTAAAATTTTTACTGTAGATCCCTGTTGCACTTATTATTTTGGCCCGTTTTTGACAAGTGAAGAAGCTAAAGCTGCTGAGGCGGGTTACTTAGAAGATTTAGAAGATGAAGGTGCTCAAGGTATTCAGGTGTCTATTCAGCAGTGTCAACCTGTAGAGTTGACTATATATGATGATGAATTAGAGAACAGTGGCGATCGGGTAATGGTAAATCCTGTATTTAACTAAAACTAGGTGCGTATCAGAATTTCAGATACAACACTGCGGTGGTCTCATCGTTTCTGTTTGTGAAGGCTTAGACCTCGATAAGTCTTTGCAACAGAGAGTTTCTATCCTCGAGACTCAGAGAATTACTGTTATACCGCTTGTGATTAAAAGTGGAAAAAGTAAAATTTAGTTATCATTGGGAAGTCTAAAATTTGTTTGGTGATGCTCTGTCCAGTTTTTAATATCTGTTAGGACATGGTTGGGAATTTCCCAAGGAAACAAATGGGCAGTATTAGGGTAGCATTGCCAAGCAGCATTTTTGAGGTGCAAAGCAGTTTCTTGAACTGACTCAGAGGTAATATGGCGATCGCTCTCTCCTGCTAATACTAAGCAAGGAGATTGAATTTGGGGTAAGTCGGCTAATCTATTATAACCAGCTTTTAAAGCTTGATTTAAGGCTCTAGTGGCGAATCTAGAAGTTTGCAAGTAAGCAGGAAGTGCTTGTTTTGCTAGGTATTGATAGGTAGCGGGAGTGTGACGTTGGATAAGATATCTGAATAGCGATCGCTTGCCAAAGGTATTAATATTCCATTGCCAACCGGGCAAAAAATAATTTATGATTCCTGCTAAAGCTGTATAAAGATTATCCTGCCAAGTTATGGGTGGATGATTACTTCGAGGTTTTGCTGCTGTACCTATTAATATTAAACCTGCGACTTGCTCCGGGTTTCTTAGAGCTAATTCCATGGCAATAATTCCACCTAACGACCATCCTAATATTAGATATTTAGAAATTTGCAGTTGTTCTAGAAGTGTTTCTAAGTCTATTAAATGTTGAGTTATTTCAAAGTTGGTTTTGGTAGAACTTTTGCCATATCCTCTTAAGTCTGGAGCTATAGTTTGAAAGTTTTGGGATAAAGATTTGGTAAAGACTGACATACATTGACTTGAACCTGGATGTCCGTGGAGACAGAGAATAGGAAAACCTTCTCCTTTGAGTTGAAAATGTAGTGGTGATAATGGGAACATAAATTTTAATTTTGCTATTTTAAAATACCTTACCTCGGTCTCGGAAAAATCAACAGAACTTACGGCAAGGTACTATGAATAGAGTGAAAAAACTATAACGTTATAGTTTTGAGCGCTACATGTATGGTTTGGAGCTTAAGTCCGAATCAAATAATTAAAACGGAGAATGTAGTGGGGATAATAGGAATATATACTTTACCTCGGTCTGTGGAAAATCAACAGAATTTACGGCAAGGCACTATAAATAGAGTGAAAAAACTATAACGTTATAGTTTTGAGCGCTACATATATGGTTTGGTGTCTAAGTCTGAATCAAATAATTAAAATGGAGAATGTAGTGGGGATAATGGGGAGATAAATCTTATTTTGCCATTTTAGAATACCTTAGCTCGGTCTGTGGAAAATCAACAGAATTTACGGCAAGATACTATAAGTAGAGTGAAAAAACTATAACGTTATAGTTTTGAGCGCTACATGTATGGTTTGGAGCTTAAGTCCGAATCAAATAATTAAAACGGAGAATGTAGTGGGGATAATAGGAATATATACTTTACCTCGGTCTGTGGAAAATCAACAGAATTTACGGCAAGGCACTATAAATAGAGTGAAAAAACTATAACGTTATAGTTTTGAGCGCTACATATATGGTTTGGTGTCTAAGTC
>NZ_JAAHGT010000017.1:0-9594 GCF_010672385.1 Okeania sp. SIO2F4 | reverse complement strand
TAGGAATATATACTTTACCTCGGTCTGTGGAAAATCAACAGAATTTACGGCAAGGCACTATAAATAGAGTGAAAAAACTATAACGTTATAGTTTTGAGCGCTACATATATGGTTTGGTGTCTAAGTCCGAATCAAATAATTAAAATGGAGAATGTAGTGGGGATAATGGGGAGATAAATCTTATTTTGCCATGTCTAAATACTTTACCTCGGTCTGTGGAAAATCAACAGAATATTGAAAGTCTTTCATTGCTCTCCCTAAAAGAGAGAGGTAATTATCCGTTAATAAAAGCAGCCAATATTCTATAGATTGATATTCATTTTAAGAAGGTTCTTGCCATATCTTTTCAACAGAATATTGAAAGTCTTTTATTGCTCTCCCTCAAAGAGAGAGGTAATTATCCATTAATGAAACCAGTCAATATTCGATGGATTAATATTCACATTAAGAAGGTTTTTGCCATATTTTTTCGACGGAAGACTGAAAATTTTTCATTTGTGTTTGTCAAGGTTGGAATTCATTTTCTCTAAAATTTTTTGCTACTTCAGCAAGTCGTTTTCTTTCCTCTTGAGTTTGGTCGAATTGAGTTTTTGCATCCTCAATCCTTTCTTCGAGTTGTTCCTCCATATTATTAAATGATTGCTCAATAGCTTCTGAATAGTAGTCACGAAAGATTTTTAATTTCTCTGGAAGTGATGATTTTATATTTACCTCTTTTGAGCTAGTTGTTTTATTAAGTGATTTTGTAATTGTGTGGGAAATATCTTTAGATATATTCTTGTCTTAGCTTCAAACAATTAGCAGTTACTGAATAATTAATAATTAAATAATTCAATTTTTCCTACCTCTCCTGGAAAGGGTAAAAAATAAATTTCTTCCTTAAGTATCAATCCTCTCCCTCAAAGAGAGAGGTAATTATCCATTAATGAAAGTAGTCAATATTCGATGGATTAATATTCACATTAAGAAGGTTTTTGCCATATCTTTTCGACGGAAGACTGAAAATTTTTCATTTGTGTTTGTCAAGGTTGGAATTCATTTTCTCTAAAATTTTTTGCTACTTCAGCAAGTCGTTTTCTTTCCTCTTGAGTTTGGTCGAATTGAGTTTTTGCATCCTCAATCCTTTCTTCGAGTTGTTCCTCCATATTATTAAATGATTGCTCAATAGCTTCTGAATAGTAGTCACGAAAGATTTTTAATTTCTCTGGAAGTGATGATTTTATATTTACCTCTTTTGAGCTAGTTACTTTATTAAGTTCTTCTGTAATTGTGTTTTCAATCTCTTTGATATATTCTTCTCTTTTCCTCAAACTCTTAGCAATAATGGTACTCACAACCACTATAACGAGCGAAAGCAGTGCTGCACCAGGTAATAAAAAATCAAATAATAGTACAGAAGAAACGGTAGAAGAAAAAACAACCGAACCAGATAAAATCTGCATCAAAATAAGCATATCTTTCATCGGTTTACCTGTTGCTTGATCTACAGCTTTGTTAATTGCATCATAATTATACCTTTCCATATCTTGTCGGATATCACCACTAAATTCAGGTAAACTTACATCAAGACCTTGTAAATATGAATCGAAATCTAGTTTTAACTCTGTCCACTTTTCTTTTATTAAATTACACCCTTCTACTACTCTGCGAAAAACCAGTCTTTCATAATCTTCGTTGCCACCTTTTTTCAGAGAATTAAACCACCCTTGAGACTTAAGATTTATTAAATATTCAAACTTATCCTGAATAATTTTTGCACATCTATCACTCAGTGTTTCAACCAAAATCAGATCGACTTCCTGATTATCTGGAGTAACCTTATTTTTAAACCAGTTAATTCCTTTAGTAAATTTATTTTTTATTTGATCTGGTATATCTAAAAGTGTGTTTTTAATTGTCGCTTCATCTGCTATTAAACGTGCAGCTAATCTTCCTGTTTTCTTTATAGAAGGAAGATAGACTTCTTCCCAAAAACTATTAGTAAGAACTATTTCCCAATTATCATCAATGAAAAATTCTAATAACTGTTCAGATTCTTGTTTAAATAAAGCCAGCTTTTTTCTTGCCTCATCCCATTCTTGTTCAGCTTCCTCTAAATTTTTCTGAACATTTCCCTCTGCTAATTTTAAAGTATATTCAGATTTTTCCAGGGTATTAATAACAGGTTCGCATCCTAAATCTATTAATACTGACCAAGCTTTTGTTTTAAAAACATATTCCTTAATTTTATCAGTTGCTAAATCCCATTGAGATTCTTGTCTTACCAATTTTACTGTCCTTGCATCAATCTCTGATGAAAGTTCTCTGTGTTTGTTCTTTGTGACGTTACGCATTACTTCTTTAACACTTGATAACCATGCTTCTTCAACAGAGAGTAAGTTAATATCTTCATCATCTTCTTCATCTACCTCATCCATAGCTTGTGCATCTAATTTAATTGATTCCTTGCTATTAAAATCTAGTGCATTATTCAGAAGTTTTTCTCCTTGCATTGCTCTTAAAGCGAGAAAAGCATTAAAGTAAAGAGGTTAAAGTTGAGAATCACCTTTAAATCCGAGTTGTTGAAGTTGTTCTAAAATCGTGTCAATTACAGCTTTGTTTGTTTTAGTTTTGGGATTATTTCTATAGTTAATACTAAAAAATACTTTATTCCCATAACCAACTTCCCTAAGCATAGATAATACTTTAATCTCCGACTGAGAAAGTTGCTTATTTCCACTAATCAAAAACAAAATAGCAGAAGCTTCTTGCATTGCTTGTAAGGCAGTTAATGTATCATATTTGCTGGCAAAAATCCCCGGACAATCAATAATTTTTACCCCTAATTTTTTCAGGTTTTCCGAGTTAACTATATAGGTAACTTCTTCAATAAAGGCATACATCACCTCTTCAAGAGTAAATTCTTTCTTGGTTAAATTTAGCGAATAATTCTTGAAACATTTATTCCAGCGCCTTTCAAAATTATCAGGAAATTTCAGATAATTCTCTATATCTTTAGGCTCGAAGTTAGTCTTGTTTTTCAGCTCTTTTAACATCGGATCGTTATAGTAAGCCAAAACAATCATGGCAAACCTTAACATATCTAGTTGATTTTGAACTCCTTCTGAACCTTTTGCCGGATTATTCTCATATTCTTCTAACTCTTTTCTGACAGCTTGCTCTAGTAAAGTTTTCCCCTCTGGTTTCGTAAAATCAATAATAGATAAATATTCTTCCCGATATTGTTTTGCCTCTTCTTCTGTTTCAGCTTCAGCCTCTTTATTGCTTATTTCTCTTAATCTTCTACTTATTTCCGAGTTAGGTATTGAACGAGCAGTTGTTTCTAAAATTTCATCTAATCGTTCTAATAAATCTTGTTTAGTTCTCCAAGTTATTTTGACACTTTCTTCTCTCGACTTATGAGGATTTTGAACCTTAACTAAACAAGCACTTGTTTTAATTCCTCCTCCTCCTAATCCCCTAGGAGAAACTTCTCGACCATCAGCAAAAGCATTAAGAGTAGTTGATTTTCCTGATTGAAAAGGAGCTATTAAAGCAATACTAAATAATCCCTCATAGCAACGCTCGCGAGTTACATTAATTTGATTGCTTACTTCCTCAGAAATTGAGGGAAAATTCCCTGTTTCACTTAGGAGAAACTTCTCGACCATCAGCAAAAGCATTAAGAGTAGTTGATTTTCCTGATTGAAAAGGAGTGATTAAAGCAATACTAAATAATCCCTCATAGCAACGCTCGCGAGTTACATTAATTTGATTGCTTACTTCCTCAGAAATTGAGGAAAAATCACCTGTTTCATCAAGCTTTTTAACAATACTATCTGCTTTATCTAGTAATCCTAAAAGCTCATTTCGCTTAATATCAAATATTTCTTCTTTATCTAAAAATTTGTCTACATTTTTCATACTATCTTCACTCAATATTGATAAATTATTTGTCAGTAAATTTCTGAAATATATTTTTCGTTGTTCTTGTTGTAATTCTTGTAAGTTGTTAGTTATTTTGACTAAATGTTCTGGCAATTCCCATCCCAAATCAGTCTGCAAGGAAGGGAAGTTAAGCTGATAAAAAGGGTCTAGGTACATATAATAACAATCTATGTAAAAAACACTAATCAACTTTTTAACTTCGATAAATAAATCTCTAATTATCGAAATACTTTCTACTTCACTTTTCCCCACTTTTATTAACTCTTGTTGAGTAGATTGCCAATCCCACTCAATAGGATTAGGGAAAAACTCTAATTCACCATTAATACACCAATAAGCTGTACGAAAAGTAATTTTTTTAGCAGTAATATCTGCATAAATTACATAGGTATAAATACAGTTCAGAATTGAATATAATCTTTCAATATCTGTTTTACTTATTGATTCTGTAAAATAATTACTGTAACCTCTGACAGGATATAAACTATTTTGAGATTTATCATATTTTCCAACAAAGTCTTCCCAGTTGTGCATTTCCACCTCAAAATCATGCTCCCGAAATAAATCAAGGCAATTATCTTTAGCAATCTGAGGTGGGGAAGAAAGGATTAATAAAGAATTTGTATATTGGCTGAATATTTGCTTAGTTTCTATTCTGTTTAATTTAGAAAACCAATTATCCTTATCCCAATCAATTTGTATTTTTTCCCATTTCAACTTAGCATTTTGTTCTTGAAACTCTCGTAATAATTCAAAACGCTTAACACTAATCTCTGTTGTGACTTGTAATTTTATTTGCTCAAGTTCAAGACTTTGTTTGTCAATTTCCAGTTTTTGTAATAATTCCCTCTCAAGTTCCAATTTTTTTTGATAATATTTCTGTTCAGCTTCTCTCAAATCTGAAGATTTTTCAGAGTCTTCTGGATATTTGCCTGAAAATATAGAATCAATACCTTTTATAAATGAAGGAATCTTACTAAGAGGTCCAGTCATATGGTATAGAATTTCTGCTAATGTAGCTATTGTTTGTGGGTCAGGAAGTGTTATCATAATAATTATGTAGTTAAGTTAATTCTAGTTAATATTTTTAAACTTTCGTCATGCCAAAATACTTTACCTAGATTTCTTTAAAAGATAAAACCGAGAAATCCAGTTCATTAAACACCTCATCATCTTAAAATCCACCTCCAATCAACCCAATTTCTTATCACACTCCAAAGCTAGTCAAAAAATCCGAGAAATCCAGTTCATTAAACACCTCATCATCTTAAAATCCACCTCCAATCAACCCAATTTCTTATCACACTCCAAAGCTAGTCAAAAAATCCGAGANCGTCAAATTTTAGGAGATGATTAAAGCATAGAAACATTTGATAAATCCTTCTCTTTGAGTTGACTGTCAATTGTTGTTTGTGTGTGTTTTATGTTCGCTTTTACGCCCTAATAGGCGTTTTTTTTTGTTGACACTGAAACCCCTCAAAACTCAATATCATCTCCATAAATGTCTCGGCTATTTGATTTTGAAAGTCAACCTCCAGGGGAATATCATTTCAGTCAAACCAAATTTTTATATCATGTTTGGATAATTAATTCTAATAAACCTTCTTCCTTCTAAATTTACTCTTTTCCTCCTGACTACTGACTCCTGAGGACTGACTCCTTCCTAATAATTTATAACTATTCAACCGAACATAATATTATACCATTTTCTATGAGTTTTTCATAGAGTTTTGTAGCCCATTAATTACGTTTTGGAAAATAGTAATTAAAGAGATATTAGATACAAGTTTTAAGAGGATGTTTGAAAAGTATGAATTTTGATTTATATCCCCCCTAGCCCCCCTTTTCAAGGGGGATCGATGACTTCTCAAACAACCTCTAAGTAAGTATTCATCCCTCAGCTATTAGCTAGCTGAATAATTACATTTTTAGCTTGAAAATTTTCTCTTAGATCATGTTCAGTTGAACAGTCATAAATAATTATGGAGGTAGGAGATATCTAAAATATTGAGATTAATTCCTTCCACTCCCTTCCAGTCGCAATGACTTTGCAGTAAGTAATTATCCAGACTTTATCTAAAAGTTTATAGAATAAAGATCAACCCTATATTAAATTTAAACCTGCTAAAATCTACACCCCTAAATAAGCGCGACGCACATCAGGATGATTTTTAATTTCTTCAGAATTACCAACAGCTAAAATACTCCCCTGATGCAAAACAATAATTAATTCTGCCAGATTAAAAACAACTTCCATATCATGCTCAGTTATCAGAAAAGTACAACCCATTTCTTGCTGTAAATAACGAATTAATTCCACAATTCTATTAGTTTCTGACTGACTCATTCCAGCAGTTGGTTCATCTAATAAAATTAACAGAGGTTTCACCGCCAAAACAATAGCAATTTCTACCAAAGAGCGATCGCCATGACTAAGATGTTGTAATGGAGTTGTTGCTAAATTTTCAATTCCGACTAAACTCATTACCTCAGACACAGTTTGCTTCAAAGAAATATCACTCTGTAAATTTTGCCAGAAATTAAATTGTCGATCGCCACGAGCAATAACTGCTGCCCGAATATTTTGTTGCACAGTCAATGACGGAAATACACTAGTTATCTGAAAACTACGCCCAATACCTGCTTTAACAATTTTGTGGGGAGACAAACCAACTAATTCTCTGCCATTGAGTTTGACGCTACCGGAAGTTGGTTGCAATTCCCCACTAATGAGATGATACAAAGTAGTTTTACCTGCACCATTAGGTCCGATAACAGCAGTAATAGTTTTAGCAGATAAATTGAAACTCACATTATTGACCGCACGAATACAGCTAAAGTCTTTGACTAAGTTTATAACTTCAAGCATTGTTTTAATCTAGCTTTGAGTAGAAAAAAAGTACAACAGCAAATTCAACAAATTATCATGCCAGAAGGTATATTTGATCGTAAAACGATGTATCAGTATACCATATTCAGCAAAATATTTATTCTTTCAGTCTTCCTGGAGATTTAAAAGCTTTAGTTGATGTGCTTGTGAGAATTTTTGCTTCCTCTTAATTGTATTTCCACAGGTAAAAACTGCCAATTATAAGTTGAATTGTCAAAGTTTTTCTACAGTATTGTGATTTTTGTTGAACAAATTTAAACGTCCAAAGTATAACAATTGTTTAAATAGTGAAGAAATTAAAAAATTTCACCTAAAGCAATATTTTAGAATGCTAAAATATTAATCGTCTATCGTAATAATCATAAAAATGACTCATTTAATTCAAATGAACTGTGCTTGTGAATCATGCTCATGCATGATTTGTCCCCTAGTTGCAGTAACAGTCGTCTCAATGCTATTTTTTGCCATCAAAAAGGTTCTGAGTCCAATAAATAGTCAACCATCAATAAATGATGGCTATGCTAATGAGAGCGTCAATCAGTACAACTCCATTTACAACTAATTTAACTACAAAATTAAACCTGTGACAGACTAGATATTTTGTAGATTTTTGTCTAACCTTTTAGCCAGCAAAAGTTTCTAATGTAGAGCAAAAAAATACTACTGCTGTACCATTGACAAAACTGTAGGACTTTTATAGATTAACAACTTGCTAGATATTATCGCTTCATAACTTTCAGGGTGAACTTCTACTTATAAGAAAACTATTATTAACCTCTTCTTTCAATTTTTTCTCTAATTTTTCAATTCTTGGCAAAATCCACCTTTATTTTCTAAACTAATACTAAACGTATTTTATAAAAATCCAACTTACTATAAAGCATATTTCAGACGAATGATTTACAAGGAGCAAATCCTAAAATTATTGTAGTACAGACATCTTGCCTGGGATAGGTCTACCTTAAGAGTAGCAGGAAGTGCTATATAATCCTCCAGTTAATTGATACTTAAAAGTTCTAAAAATTCATCAACCACTTTATTAGGTTCTCTATAGCATCTTTTCGAGTAAAACCGAAAAACTTTCACACCATTAAGCTCAAAATCTCTTTCTATTTCTTGTTCTTTTGTTTGTCTTTCAGGACTAGGATGTAGATTATCTATTTCAAGAATTCCCCACTTAAATCCTTTAGAGGTTTTGTCGCAAACTATAAAATCTGGTTCTCTATTTTCCCGTCCGTTTGTTGTAGTAATACGGGCAGCACTATTGGGGAAAAAAAGTAAATTTCTGGCGTCAAGCACTTCAGTTATTTTAACTTCTGATTCAAAGTCAAAAAGCAGATTTTCCCATGTAGGATAATTGTCTCTCCTAACATTTTTTAATCTGCTGCTGTTTAATGATAATAACTCGAGCATAGTACCTAGAATTTTAGCATTATCTAATTTAGCTCTTGTTAAATTTGCACCTGCTAGGTTGGCATTAGTTAAATCGGCATTAGTTAAATATGCTCCTTCAAGGTCAGCGCAAGACAGATTTGCTTCGCGTAAATCTGTATTCTGAAGGTATGAGCCTCCAAGTTTAGCATAACTCAAAATAGTACATACAAGTATAGCATTGGTTAAGTCAGCGTGCATCAACTCAGCACAACTCAAATTTGCTCCAGCTAAGTCAGCAAAACTTAAATCGGCTTCTTCCAAGTAAGTATAAGCAGGCACCATGCAATTTTGCTTTAGTCAAATTTGCTGACCTCAAGTTGGCATACATCAAGTTAGCTTTAGTCAAATTTGCTTCATCCAAACCAGCTCTTTTTAAGTGAGCAGAAATCAAGTTGGCATTCTCTAGGTTAGTTTCTACTAAAGCGGCATCACTCAGGTTAGCATTCTCTAGATTTGCCTGACTCAAATTTGCCTCACACAAATCGGCTCTTTCTAAGTCTACACCCTTTAATTCTAAACCGTGAAAATTTCTCTCCCCATCCTGATAACGCTTTAAAAGTTCTTCAGCATCTATAATCAACCTCACATTATAGCGCTACTTGAATCGGGAATAGGGAACACTTAACTGGGAAAAGTAGACTATCAAAGGGTTTCAGGATTTATAACTGTCCGCGCCCTTTGCTTCGACTGCTATATTAACAAGAATATAAACCCATAATAAAAAAACCTCCACCAACAAAGGTAGGAGGTTTAATTTAATTAATCTACTCAACCAGAGTTCAGCTAATCTCTAACAATTAACCAAACTTACCAGCAGTAGAAGCTATCACAAACGCCGCGTAAGTCAGCACATAACCCACCGTAAAGTGAGCTAAACCAACAACACGAGCTTGAACAATAGAAAGAGCAACAGGCTTATCCTTCCAGCGAACTAAGTTAGCTAGAGGAGTACGCTCGTGTGCCCAAACAATAGTTTCAATCAACTCTTGCCAGTAACCACGCCAAGAGATGAGGAACATGAAACCAGTTGCCCAAACTAGGTGTCCGAATAAGAACATCCAAGCCCAAACAGACAAGTTGTTAGTTCCATAAGGGTTATAACCGTTAATTAACTGGGAAGAGTTCAACCACAGATAATCACGGAACCAACCCATTAAATGAGTAGAAGATTGATTAAACTGAGCTAAGTTACCTTGCCATGCAGATAGGTTCTTCCAGTGCCAGTAGAACGTTAACCAACCAATGGTGTTTAACATCCAGAACATAGCTAGGTAGAAGGAGTCCCAAGCAGAGATATCGCAAGTACCACCACGACCAGGGCCATCGCAAGGGAATGCGTAGCA
>NZ_JAAHGT010000169.1 GCF_010672385.1 Okeania sp. SIO2F4 | reverse complement strand
CAAGCTAAAGCATTAAGGGACGATCAATGGTATTAGGGAGCAAGTTAAAACATAAATTTTGATATTTCAATTGCAGGAATTAATAATTGCTCTTAACTCGATATAATTATTTTTATCCCTTCCTTTTTGCCTATTGCCTATTCCCTATTCCCTGGGCGAAGCGCTATCTGTATTTTGATGACTAAAAAATATCGTAATTAAATTAATTTACTATGCTAATAGACAAAAAAATTGATACAAAAACTCAAACTATGCAAGAGTCTAAGTCTGCCAAAACCAACTATAGCTTAGGGCAAAGTTTGGCTAAACTAGAAAAATTAGAAGAAGCTATTACTTGTTACCGTACAGCTATTGAAATCGATCCATACTTTACAGAAGCTTACTACTCTTTAGCCAATATTTTAGTTAAACAAAACCAACCAGAAGCAGCAATAACCCTATATAAAAAAGCAATTCGAATTCAACCTAATCTCTGGAAAGCTCATCATAACTTAGCTAACTTACTACAAGAAATAGGAGACTTAGAAGCAGCAGTAAACATATATAATCAGTCAATCAAACTCAACCCAAAATTTTCTTGGTCTTATCATAATTTAGGAGAAACATTAGTAAAACAAGAAAAATGGTTAGAGGCAATTTCAGCTTATCGCCAAGCAATACAATTAAACTCAAATTCTCCTTGGTCTTATTTTAACTTAGCAGAAATATTCGTAAAAGTAGGACAGTTTTTTGAAGCGATCGCCGCCTATAAAAGCGCCATAAGACTACAACCAGATTTACCGAAAGCTTATGAAAAATTAGGAGATGCTTTACAACAAGAAATGGAGCGTAATGCAGCAGAAGCAGTTAATTCTTATAGACAAGCAATACAGCAGAATCCAGATGATATAGAACTATATCATAAAGCTTTAGAAATTAAACCCAACGACTCAGAATTATATTTGCAATTATGTCAGACATTAGTCAGACAAAATGAATTAGACGAGGCAATTATTTTTTATCAAATGGGATTACAAGCTCAGTCAAACAACCCAGATATATCGGCACAGTTTGACTTAATGGAGTTAGGAAATTCCTGTGTTAAAAAAGGCGAATTAAAAGCAGCTATTTTCTTTTATCAAGAAGCACTTAATCACAATCGAGATAATGACTTAATTTCCTGGCAATTACAAAATACAAGAGCTATGAAAAATCGGGAATTTGCCTACCCCGTAGAAATGGCAGAATATCTACACCTTCTACAACCACAACCACTAACTCTAAACACCAGCGACCAACCAATTATTTCCATAATTATTCCTGTTTATAACCAAATTTTACATACCTACAATTGTTTAAGATCCTTAGTAGCAACCTTAGATGATTCTCTACCATTTGAGGTAATTGTCATGGACGACCACTCCAAAGATAATACTCAAGAAGTGCTAAGTAAAATATCTGGAATCAAATCAGTATTTAACGAACAAAACTTAGGCTTTATTGGCTCATGTAACCGAGGAGCAGAACTAGCCAAAGGTGAATATTTAATATTCCTAAATAATGATACAGTCGTCATGCCCAACTGCTTCCAGGAAATGCTAGAAACCTTCAAAAAAATACCAAAAGTAGGATTAGTTGGAGCTAAATTCTTATATCCCAATGGAAAACTTCAAGAAGCAGGTGGAATTATTTGGCAAGATGGTTCCGCATGGAATTATGGCAGATTAGACCATCCCAATAAACCAGAATATTGTTATTTACGAGAAGTAGATTATTGCTCTGGTGCTGGAATAATGATTCCCACCAAACTATGGAGACAAATAGGAGGTTTTGATACTCGTTATAAACCAGCTTATTATGAAGATACTGACCTGGCATTTGAAGTAAGAAAAGCTGGATATAAAGTTCTATATCAACCCCTAGCTAAAATTGTTCATTTTGAAGGAATATCTTCAGGAACAGATGTCACTAAAGGAGTCAAAAAATATCAGGTAGTTAATCATCAAAAATTTATTCAAAAATGGCAAAATGTTTTAAAACTTCACCGACCTAACGGAATTGAACCTTATTTAGAAAGAGAAAGACCCGTACAAAAGCGATTATTAATGATAGACGCTTGTATGTTAACACCCGACCAAGACTCAGGTTCAGTAACAGCTTTTAACTTAATTAAAATATTTCAATCCCTTAATTACAAAATAACCTTTGCACCTGATAACTTATTATATGTTGAAAAGTATACAGAAGATTTACAAAGATTAGGAGTCGAGTGTTTATATTGCTCTCATGTAACCTCAATTCAATCTCATTTAGAAACCTATGGTAGTCAATATGATGTTATATATTTAGCCAGACTAGAATTTACAGAAAAACACATAGATAATGTCAGGAAATTCGCGCCCCAAGCAAAAATAATCTACGATACAGTTGATTTACATTATCTCCGAGAGCAAAGAGAAGCAAAACTAAAAAATAGTTTGGAATTATTGGAAAAATCAATAAAAACAAAAGAAAGGGAATTAGTATTAATGGCAAAAGCAGACTGCACATTAGTAGTTAGCATGATGGAAAAACAAATGTTAGAACAAGAAAATTCCCACTTAAAAAATATAGAATTTTTCAATATGCCCAGAGATATATATGGTGCAGAAAAAGAATTTGCAGATAGAAAAAATATCTTATTTATTGGCGGATTCCAACACCCACCAAATGTAGATGCAATGCTTTATTTTGTGCAGGAAGTCTTTCCCTTAGTCAAGCAAAAAATCCATGACATGAAAATTTTTATTATCGGTAGTAAAGCTCCCGAAGAAATTTTGAATTTATCCTCAGATGATGTAATAATCACAGGTCATGTACCTGATATTTCCGAATATTTTCATAACTGTAAACTGTCAGTAGCTCCCTTAAGATATGGAGCAGGAATTAAAGGAAAAATTTTGACAAGTTTTAGCTATGGTTTGCCAGTAGTAGCTACTCCTATAGCAGCAGAAGGAATGGGAATTACTGATGGTTATGATGTTTTAATTGGAGATAATCCAGAAAACTTTGCTCAACAAGTTACGAACTTATACTTAGACAATAAATTGTGGTCAAAAGTATCTCAAAATTCGCTAGATACTATATCAAGCAGATATTCAATGAAAGCTGTAACTAATAAATTTGATGAGCTTTTAAGTAGTCTAGATGTTCTAAAAAACAACTAACATCCGAATAAACAACTAGGTCAAATATTGTAATAATATTGCAACATCCTGAAACAATAATCATCTTGAGAAAACTATATGGAATGACCAAATAGTTATATAGGAAGTCTGAAAAAATGGAAATTAATCAAACAAATTTTCCCATCAAAGGTTCAGTAAAAAAAATCAGTGAAATCATTGGTTTATTTGATGATATGTGGGTAGGGAAAGACCTAAGCTTTACTATCAAAAGCGAATATCCTATCCAAGAAATTGAATTAGAAGGATATCTTTCCGAGCAATTTCCTGAAGGCAACAACATTATATTGAAAGTAGGTAAAGAGACCAAACAAATTAGTAGTCCTGGAAACCAAGTATTTAACTGTTCAATACCTCTAACCCTAGCAGCTTATCAGAAAACCAAAGTTGAAGTCGTAAGTGAAAAAGTATTTAATCCTAAACAGCAAGGATTAGGTGATGACCAAAGAGATTTAGGTTTTATTTTGGTTAACTTTTATATTAAACAGGGAAAAACAGCAGCAGAATATTTGCAAGAGGGGAAAAATTTAGAGAAAAAAGGCGAATTTGAAGCAGCTATTATCTGTTACGAGAAAGCTACTCTCTTAAATCCTAAATTCTCTTGGTCTTACTATCAATTAGGAGAAGCTTTGCTAAAACAAGGAAAATATCAAGAAGCAAAAGCTTATTATCGTAAAGCTGTTGAATTCAATCCTAATTCAACTTTATTTCTCTCTAATTTAGAAGAAGCTATAGCACAAATATAGTGATGGGGGGCAAGTTACTAACTATCTTAAAAAAGTTTCAAAATTTGAGTCATGCGTTCCCCAATTATCTAGTGAATAATTGGGAATTTATCCACACTAATATGATTTTTAACTATCAAAAAAGAGGAAAAAATGATTTGTAATAAAGATGTACTGTTTCTTCATGTACCTAAAACTGGAGGTATGGCTGTAACTGCCAAGTTGTTGGAGATTTTACCAAGACCTGTGTATTACGCTGTTCCCGAAGGTCATCAGGGAAAAATAACAGATCCTAAAGTTAAAATAACTATCGGTAATCGTCATGGAACTTTGAACGAAGCAAAAGAATGGGTTGAAAAGCTAGGAATGACCCTAGAAAGTTTCAAAAAGATTATTGCCTTTGTCCGCAACCCATACGATATGGAAGTTTCTCGCTACTTTTATCTGCAACTTGGCCATCCATGGGATAAAGGTCAAGCTCAGAGCATAGCTTTAGAGGGAAATTTTGAGAAATTTGCAATTGAGAGTCTTTACTTTGGACGCAAATCCTCTGAGATATACAAGTATTTTGTAATTAATGGAGAAGTACCTCAAAACATGACTATCCTCCGCTACGAAAATCTAGAGTCAGAACTAAAAAATTCATTGAGTGAGGTAGGAATAGATTTTGGTGAACCATTGCCCGTTTTAAACCAAACTAAACGCGGTAAATATCAGGAGTACCTAACACCAAAAGCTGAGGAAGGCATATATCAACGTTATCAGTGGTTATTCAACTTTGGTTTTTACCCTCGCTGTCAGAAAGAGTAATTTAGGTTCTCTGCATTTCTTGATACATTCCCTGATAAGCTGAACTTCCCCCCTAAGAAAAACTTCGGAATGACTGCTCAGAGGTAGTTAGAGGCAATTTTTTAACTACCCGTTACTGGGTACAATAACTCTGATGCTTTACCGGTCGAGTGTTCTGAGCAACTGTATCTATGTATATTTTATTATATGACGATGGCTATTCTATTTGCCAATGATGATCAAACAATCATTTTTGATTATGATGCTATCGTGAAAAATCCAGAAAATATCTTACCAAAGATAATGAAATTTATAGGTTTAGAGTATGACCAAAGCCAATTAAATTACGTTTATTTTATCAATATACAACCAGTAACAGAAAAAGTTAACTCTGATAATTTAGAAGATATTGTTGAAAACTATACCGATCTTGCTAACCATCTCAAGAAAACACCTTATGCTACTTATATTCAGTAGCTAATAATTTTCAAAATAAACCTATTCTTAAATGGAGACTTGCTCTTAATGGATACTTACAATAAAGAAATTGAACATTATATTAATCAACTGCTAATTAGACCCGGCTTTGATAAAATATGCTATGATTTGGGGAAAATTTTAGAGCAGTCTGGACAGATGGAGGATGCTCAACTTTGCTATCAGAGACATGTACCAGTTCATCTCATCGAAAAGTATGCTCAATCTAATAAAAGTTGGGGTATACTTAATATTTTATCTCAGAATAGCAACAGTGATCGCGACTTCAGATATGAGATAGCTTATTCAAGAGAACAACTTCCTCTTTTGCCAGCGAAAGGTTTGAGCCAAAATTTGCATCCTAATTTTCAGAAAACGAACGTTTTTGCCAAGAATATGTTAGTGTATTTTTTGCCTAACGGTAGAGGTTGGGCGAATCAGAATGCAAGTGCAGTCTTGACTCAAAGTAATTGTCTTTTGCCAACTCTATCCACAGGAGTTTGTAATACTGTTCCAGCTTCAAATCATCTTCCCAATGTTTATCAGCTAGAAGGTAATGTTGTGTTTCTTTCATCTCGATGGGGAAGTACAGCTTATTTTCACTGGATACTTGATGTTCTTCCTCGTTTTCAACTATTGCGAAAAATAGGGTTTTGCTGGGATGATATCAGTTATTTCGTTTTGCATAACCCTACAACAACCTTTAATCAAGAGGCTTTGAAAATACTGGAGATACCACCAGAAAAAATTATTGATAGTTCCGATCTTCCTCATATTCAAGCAGAACAACTTATTGTACCATCAATTATACGGGAAGGTAGGGCGCAAAATTGGGCGGTTAAATTTCTGAGACAAATTTTCCTCAAAGATTTACAAGATAGTCATCGGAGTGAAAGAGAAAATATATATATCAGTCGTAAATATGCTTCTAGACGTAGAATAGCTAATGAAGAAGAAGTAGTTAATCTTCTGAAAAAATATGGTTTTAGGCAGGTTTTCTTAGAATCAATGTCAGTTATCGAACAAGCATCTTTGCTGTACCATGCTAAAAATATTGTTTCTCCACATGGAGCAGGATTAACAAATATTATTTTTTCTCAGCCTGGAACAAAATTAATCGAGATATTCTCCCCTTACTATGTTAATACTGTGTATTGGCAAATTAGCAATAATTGTAAACTAGACTACTATTATTTAATCGGTGAATATTTCGATAATAAGGATGGCAAAAATCATGGAGCAAAAGATATTCTCGTTGATATAGATTCTTTAAATTCTCTGCTCAAAATTGCTAATCTAACTTGAGAGAATACTCATTTATGTCATTACTTAACTCAGCTTTATGGCGGTTTTCACAAAGGTAGACTATATAGAAAAAAGATATTTCTTTCCAGAGTTGATTTAACTTCTATTACTGTAGTCTATGTGAATGAAAACCGCTATAAAAGCTACATTTCGATTCAAAATGTAGCATAAACTCTCTTCATAAGTATTGCCTAGTACTTAGGTCTATTTCTTTACACTGCTAGATTTAACCACAGTCATCCGTCGCAATAACTGTTGCCACTCCTGATAACTATTCAAATGACGAAACTTAAATCTTTCTCCCTTTTCTGAGGAAAATTCACTCCAACTTTTTACCCAATTAGACACAGTTTTAGTCCGCGACAAAGACGTAAATTTGAGAGACTTCTGTAAACAATTAACCATCTGATTAATATCCCCATTCCGATAAGCATACCAAGCATCCCATACCAAATGCTTATACTCCTTTTCCCTCTGCGAAATATTCTGAGAAGCGATCGCCTCCCTATACCTATATCTATCCAACTCACCCTGAGTCTGATGCAACGCTGACTTAGTTTGCGCTAACTCCCTCTGGGTATGCTCCAAGTGGGATTTCATTTGCTCCAACTCTACTTGCATCTGTTTTCTCAGTAACTCAGACTCTTCAAATTCCGTCTGCATCTGAGATAACTGAGCGTGAGACTGCTCCAACTCCATTAAAAGCTGATAAAACTGAGCATCAGACTGCTCCAATTCCTCTTTCACATCTTCCATACCCATAACCTCTAAAACCTATTCCTAAAATAACTAACCATCTGCTGCCAAGGTTTTGATTGACTCAGACTCAAAGCATCCAACTCATAACCAAACTCGGCACTATATCTACCAAAAGTTTTCACCCAATCTGATATTGTTTTCGTCAAGGAATATGGAGAATAACTCAAAGATTTCTCCAAATATTCCACCATTTCCCCAACATACCCAGTACAATACAACCGCCAAGCAACCCAAACCAGAGTGCGATAACGACAGTCTCTTTCCAAATAGCGCAACCCCACTGGTAAATCAGAGCGGGCAAAAAACTTATCTCTGACTTGCCATGACTCCAGTGCTTGTAGTGGGGTATTCAGGGAATCATTCCGATCGTGTTCCCGATAACAGACTGTCACCTCCTGCACCCAAACTGTTTCGCAACCCATCAGCGCCAAACGTTGCACCAAATCCAAATCTGATGCTTGTTTAAATTCTGTATCCAACCCTCCCACTTTCTCCAACCACTGTCGCCGAAACATCATTGCACTAAAAAGTATTGGCATCCAACGCACCCAATTTTCCAAATCCAAAACGGGTATCTGATGCCAAGGTTTCACATCCTGAATATATTCCCCGTTTTGATTTACCCTGCGCCAACCAGTGTGAATCATTCCCACTTGCGGTTGAGCATCAAAACAACTAACTTGGAGCGCGAGTTTATATGGGAGAAAAAAATCATCATGGTCTAAAAATGCCACAAATTCCCCTTGCGCCATCTCTATTCCACGATTACGAGCTGCTGCTACTCCCTGATTTTCTTGGTAAACATAACGAATATGCTCGCGGTAGGGTTGCAACTTTAAGCGCGTCTCTTGTCGCGAACCATCGTCTATTACTATTAATTCATAGTTAGAGTAAGTTTGATTCAACACACTTTCTACAGCTTGCCCAATATAATCTGGACAATTGTAGACTGGTATAATTACACTAACCCTTGGTTTATCTGTCGTCAATCAAGTCAAACTCCCATGCTTAGAGAATCTCAATTTATGGTTGAGCTTGATTAATTATTAAGCTCTATTTTAAATAGCTACTATGCTCTGAAAAAATCCGGAAATTATCCCAATCTAGATATTAGAATCTGCAAAAAAAATGTAGAGAGTTTCCATAGAAACTCTCTTAAATGTTTAGAAAATGCTTATGTATTGACCAGTTAGTTTGTTAACTATATAATAAACAAGCGATCGCTTGTTTATGCCTCTATGCTTTACCTTTTTCAGCTATGGTTAATTTCTACAGTGATTTTCAGATAAATTAAACACTTGTGGGGACTTTGAATGCAAGGTCTCTTAATATATATGGCAAAATAGCAATATGATAGGGTAGTCCTAACATATTAAGGATAAAGAATATCATAACTATTTACTAACTCCTGTGTTTCTCATTGCCTATTCCCCACTCCCTACTCCCTATTCCCTTCTTCAAGATATGAACAACTTAAACTTTTTCAAATCTCCTTATTTCTGGTGTTTCTGTTTTACCATAATTTTCTTACTTTCCCTAGACTTTTGGTCTTGGAAACAAACAATTTCTTTCTCATTTCTCCATCTCCCACCCTGGGTTTTCTATTTTATTGGTTTGCAAATTATCCTCGCCTGTGCTATTTTGATTTTCTCTCAAACTTTCTGGAAATCTGAAACTGAAGAAGAAAATTAATTATGCTAGAAAAACTAATTCCCTACTTATTTATTGGTGCATATTTACTCTCTACTTTAATCATCGGAATTATTGGTTATCGTAGCCAAAAAAATACACCAGAAGATTACTTTTTAGCAGATAGAAAAATCGGCTCTATAGTTCTATTTTTTACTCTCATTGCTACAAACTTTAGCGCCTTTGCTTTTCTCGGACTTTCTGGTGCTGGTTATCGCATTGGCATAAGTTATTATCCAATGATAGGATTTGGTACTGCCCTAGTCGGAATTACATTTTATTTTATTGGTTATAAAGTGTGGCTTTTCGGCAAAGAAAAAGGTTTAATTACCCCCTCAGAATTAATCGAAAATCGCCTCTCCAGTCAACCACTTAAACTACTTTTTTTAGCCGTGATGGTAATTTTTACCATGCCTTATTTAACTCTACAACCAATCGGTGGCGGCTATATGATAGAAAATTTAACTAATGGGCAAATTCCCTATTTTTTGGGAGCAGCTTTTTTGACTTTCATCATTGTTTTATATGTGTTTGTCGGCGGAATGAAAAGTGTAGCCTTAACCGATGTTTTGCAAGGGATATTAATGTTTATTTTAATGATAGTTGCAGTAATAGCTATCTCCCAAAGTATTGGTGGCATTACTGAAGCGAATCAAACTGTTTATCAAATCAATCCAGAGCTTTTTTCTCGTTCTGGTACGAATAATTTTTTCACTCCCCACAAATGGTTTAGTTATATGTTGCTTTGGGGTTTAAGTGTACCGATGTTTCCCCAAATGTTTATGCGGTTTTATACTCCCAAAACTGCTAATTCTCTCAAACTTTCTGCTAGTTTATATCCATTAATTACTTGCACAATGTTTATTTGTCCCGTCTTAATTGGAATGTGGGGTCATATTAATTTTCCTGATTTAGTCGCAAAAGAAGCAGATAGAATTTTTCCCATGATGTTAGCTGAATATACCTCAAATGGCATTTCTTCATTAGTAATGGTGGGAGCCTTGGCAGCCTTCATGTCAACCCTTGATTCTCAACTTTTAGCATTAAGTACCATGATAACTAGGGATATTTATATTGTTTATATTCGCCCCCAAGCTTCCCTAAAAGAACAAACTTTTGTAGGCAAAATTTTAATCGTTATTTTAGCAATAATTGGTCTAATTTTAGCAGCAAATCCTCCGGCAACAATTGCAGCGATCGCCACTCAAGCTTTTACTGGTTTAGCAGTGTTATTTCCTACAGTTATTGCCGCTTTGTATGGAAAAAATATTTCACCTCTGAGTTGTATAATTTCTATTATTTTTGGTGAGATGGCAGTTATTGGTTTTCAGGTAGGTATTATTCCTAAAAGTCTCGCTTTAGGATTTCTGCCAGTAGTACCGATAGTGGTAATTTGTAGTTTAATTATTGTCATAACATCAGGCATCACTAAATTACCTGAACAGTAGAAAAAGTAGGAAAGTTCCATGGACTCCCCTACAATTAGATTAAATTGATAGGATTATTAAAGTATAATATTATTTAAGCATCAAACCGATCTGTGCTGGCATTTTTTTAGCATAAAAAAGGATCAAACCTTCATCTATAAAATGCTTTTAGAATTAATCAGCAAACCCTATATTAATTTAATCATAAAAATTCGGTAAGTGGGAAATCAGCTTGTTTCCATCCTACCGTGGAAACAACAGGACCGAAAACGTATGGAAATCAGTTTTTCATACCTATTTCCTACTCCCTATACCCTTATTCAATTTGATATCAAATCCGCTTAATTCAGTATAAAAAAATGTTTTATCTTCAGCTATTGCAAAATATGCTCACTTATCTCCCCATCTCCCCACCCTCCCCACACTCCCCACACTCTTTATCTAATTATACCAATGCTACCGGATTTAATTTGACATCAGATTTTTGGGCAATCACTGCTACTGTGGCGTAATAAATAGCCGATGTATTGGGGTCATCTGCAAATAAATAAAAGTTTTCAATGTCAGACTGGGTTGCTTTACTAGTTGCAATATATTTTTGTGCAAGCTGCATTGTAGACATTTTCATCATTTTAGCTATTCCCGATCCTCCAGCAGAAACAGGAGTATCATTTTCTAGGGATAACTTTTGCCAGTCATACTTCTGAAATATCCCTGGCAATTTCCCCCCTAAAGCATAATCCATTCCTTTATCTGCGAACATCTGTTGAATAGCAAGATTAACTCTCTGGAAAGATTGACACATTCTATTCTCTCCCACAATAGCTTTAGCTACAGAAAAATCTGGTTCCTCAATCACTATCCATCCACCAGGTTTGAGCAAATCTAACATCTTTGATAAGGCAACTTCAAAGTCTAGGATATGGATAAGTAGGTAACGTGCATGAATTAAGTCAAAGGATTGATTTTCCAGGGCAAGATGGCGAACATCTGCTTGTAAAACCTCAAGATTAGATGATTGAACATTCGCTGAAAAACGAGTATCTATATCCACTGCAACCACTTTTCCACTTTCTCCAACAATTGTTGCTAACCATTGGGCGATCGATCCTGCTCCTGCTCCCACTTCCAAACATTGCCATTTGTTCGTAATTCCGGTTGTTAAAATTCGTTGGCGAGTTTTGGGGTCAAAAATTTGTTCGATCGCCTGTAGTCGCTCTAATTCTTTAAGATTTTGAGCATCACTAAAAATATACTCTGAGATAGGTGTTGACATCTATAAATTTTCCTTTCTTGTTTTGTTACTTAGTTAGACATTAGTAATTAATAGGGTAACAGAATCCCTTTCCGTTCCCAAATGCTCCGCAAACGCGCACCTTTAATGCTGAGTGCTGAGTGCCGAGTGCTGATTGCTTTTTTAACTTTTGAGTTTTAAAGTTTTAACTTGCGCGTAACGCTATCTATACCTTCTATTAGCTCGATCTTAGATTTCAAAGCTTCGGCAATAAAATCTACAAAAATACTTATTCTAGCCACATGACGAATATCTGGATGAGTAAGTATCCACAAATCTTTGGCTAATTCAGGAATTATCGGATAAACACTTTGTAGATTGGGTTCGCTATTGCCCATATAACAAAACAACAAACCAATTCCCATATCATTAAGCAGTGCATATAATATTCCCATCAGAGTATTGACCTGATATTGAAATTCAAATTGGGGCAATAATTGTTTTAATTTATTACTATACATAATCCTCGCTAAACTTTCTTCTAGACCAATCCAAGTATGTTCGGTAATGTTATCAATTTTCTCATTAGCAAATAAATAATTTTTAGAAGCATAAATAGCGATCGCCGTCCTACCAATTTTACGTCCTACTAAATGTTCTGGTGGGTTATTAGTAGTACGAATAGCGATATCCGCATCTCGTTTCGTCAGATTATACTGCTGATTCGATTCTAAAATCTCTAACTCAATTTCTGGATATTCTCTAATGAAAGCTGCAAAACAAGGAGTTAACAGGTAACGTAGCAAACTTGCGGTAGTTGTCACCCTGATCGATCCTTTAAGTCGTCTATCTTGTCCGCTAATGTGTCGCTCGACAGTTGCAATTTTTTCCTCAATCTCTACTGCATTTTGATACATTTGTTCCCCTGCCAGAGTTAGAACATATTCTGTTGATAACCTCTCAAATACTCTAACACCCAAGCTTTCCTCTAAAGCATTTAACCTACGGAATACAGTTGTGTGATGTACTTTTAGTTGCCGTGCTGCACCTGCAATACTTTTGGCACGAGCAATGGCCAGTATGTAACGTAAATTATCCCATTCCATTGATTTAGTTTTTTATTTGCATTTTTGCAAAAATAGTTTGTACTTTTAGTCATTGTAATTGCAATAAATAGCAGGTAACGTCAAGATGTAAAGGGATTTCAAAGAGCAAAAATTTGAAGTTTTAATAGACTGCTATTTCCTTAAAAAGGATAAAATCATACCAAAACTCACAAACTATTAAAATGAAGAATATAAGAAGGTTCCTATTACTCGTACTTACACTCTTTGTAACTATCTGGGGTAGTCTGCAGTTCACATCCCAAAGTATATCTCCGACACAAGCAACCGAGCCAACCTCCAAGGTTGTCTTGATATCCGAAGTTGAGTGGGGGTTTCTCAACCCCGCCCGTGGCGACCGAGGCCCTAGGGCTGGTAATCTTTGGGGCGATAGAACCACCCCCGGGCCATCAGGCTTTCTTGTAGAGTTTGTGGACGGCTTCTCGTCGCCACCTCACATCCACAATGTCACCTACCGTGGAATGGTCATTAGTGGCACTGTTCACAACGACGATCCTAATGCCGAGGAGATGTGGTTGCCGAAGGGTTCCTTCTGGACGCAGCCAGCCGGGGGAGTGCATATTACCTCTGCTCAGAGCAACAAAAACATGGCGTACATAGAGATTGAGGATGGACCGTATCTCGTCCTTCCTCCTGAGGAGGCGTTTGATAATGGAAAAAGGCCAATCAACGTCGAT
>NZ_JAAHGT010000168.1 GCF_010672385.1 Okeania sp. SIO2F4 | reverse complement strand
TCTGCCCCTCCATATCCAGCTCCCAGGTCAATAACTCGTGAATTTTGGTCTATTTTTTCCAGAGTTTTGGCAATGGTTTCGACAGTACGCAGGGAAGCATCGTGAATTGCTTCGTCTGGTTGGGTGTAGATTCCATAATGAATATGTTCCCCACCCCAGATGGCAGCGTACAATTTGTCGGTTTCGGTACTATCGTAATATTGTTGGGCAATTTTTACTGCTTCTGTCATTATACTTTCCATTGTAATTGTATCGGTACGAGAGCGTAACTCAACTACAAATTCTCCTCAGTTGTCAAACCATTAAACAAACGAGAAAACCTAGCAACATTCACTGAAATTGGTATTAGGTTGTTGGGTTCCGATATCCGCTGAACCCAACCTATGACTCAGATTAACTCATCATCATCAATGCACCAATTCGATCGCTTGCTTCGTCAAAGTCTCAGCACTCAAACCATTAAAAGCCATCACTTGACTAGCACTGGAGGCAGTCTCACCCTACAACTAGGACTTCAGGCTTATTATCGTCGATCCATTCCAACAATACATTACGTTGAGTACCTATGTCAATAATTATTCGGTAAAAACCATTAAGTATATCTACCACAACTAATCCAGTAGAGCGATCGCCAATCACATAAGGTTGTGCGTCAATAGATAAAGCAGCTTGAACGGTTGCTAAGGCAGTATCAGGAGTAGCTAGAGTTGTTGTCATGATAATTTTTTAGTAATTAGACAAAGCCCGTGAAAATTAAAAATCAAATCAATTCTCATCCATAAATTATCTATTCTTTCTTCCTGTTGCCTGTTCCCAGTTAAGTGTTCCCTTCCATAAATTATCTATTCTTTCTTCCTGTTAAGTGTTAAGTGTTAAGTGTTCCCTCTTTTCCACCAGATGTCTATTAATGAAAACCTCTCCCCCGACCCCTCTCCTGCAAGGAGAGGGGAGCATTTCTCCCCCAACGCTAGCACTTAAGGGGGTTGGGGGGTTAGGTTTTACCCACAGTTTTAGTCTAGACAAGCTTCTAGATTGATTGAAATCCTGGAAATACATTTTTCATTTTGAAGGCAGTGGGATTTTTATCTTAATTTTTGCAGAAGACCTGCACCATAGCGCACTCTCGCTGTCGAGATGAATGCTAATCAATATTGTGGTTTTACACTGAATATGTTAGAGTGTGAACGTCTAGTCAGCAAGCACTAAATGGTCGAGAAAACATATCAATTTAGGTTGTACCCAACTCCAGAGCAGGAAAATCTGTTGCGGAGAAATTTAGGCCGTGTTTGCTGGCGAAAGCTCCCCTACTTATAACCACAAATATTAGTAAAACCTCAATGAATATAAACATGAAGCATTATGTATCTTCACCTATAAAACGATTTATGTCAAGAACTTTCCCTAGGCAAAAATGGTTGTGGAAACTCAAACAAAAAATGTCTCTTCTCCTCATTGTTATTTTGTTTGGAGTATCTCTACTCATAAGTTGTAACACTACTCCACTACCTTTGCGAGTTGCTGTTAATTTGTGGCCTGGGTACGAAACCCTCTACCTCGCACGAAGCTTAGGATATTATGACAATACTTCAATCAAACTTCTTGATTTTCCTTCTGGTACTGAACAAGTAAGAGTTTATCGAAATAATAATCTCGAAAGTGCTGCTATCTCAATGGATCAGGCATTAGAATTAGCAACTACTAATCCAGATGTAAGGATTATAACGGTGATAGACTTTTCTGAAGGAGGAGATGTAATTTTAGCAAAACCAGAGATTCCCAATCTTCAAGCCTTAAAAGGTAAGCGAGTAGGTGTAGAAGCTAATGCTTTAGGGGCATATATTATTACCCGTGCTTTAGAAAAAGCGGGAATGACAACGAAAGATATTAAAGTTGTTTCTTTGGGACTTTCAGAACACGAGCGAGCATTTAAAGATGGAATTATTGATGCAGTTGTTACTTTCGGTCCTGCTCGTACTAAACTGTTAGCATTCGGAGCAAAAGAAATATTTAATAGTTCTCAAATTCCGGGTGAAATTGTTGATGTTTTAATCGTTCATAAGACAGCGATCGCCAATCAATCCAAAGATATACAGGCATTGGTAGATGGACAATTTAAAGCACTTAATTATCTGGCACAAAATCCCCAAGATAGTGCCCGTCGGGTTGCTCCTCGCACTCAAGTGACACCAGAGGAATTTTTAGAATCAATTAAGGGATTACGCAGACCAAGTTTACAAGAAAATCAACAACTTTTAGATCGAGAGAATCCTGCATTACTGGAAAATACTCAACGATTAATTGATGTGATGGTTGCTAACAAACTATTATCAAAATCTCTCGATGCGATGACTTTATTTGACGATCGCTTTATCAAAGCAGTAGAACTTTAAGGAGTCTTCGGCTATAAGTCAGGAGTTCAATAATGGATAATGAATAATTACCTCTCCCTTTTAGGGAGAGGATTGACTAAAATGAAAAAATTTATTTCTCTTGGTTGATTGGATATGGCGTTTCGCGGAGCGACTTGAATTGCGTTTCGCTTTCCTACGGAATAATTGCGCAAACGCGACATGAAACGCGGCTCTGTAAGAGCGGGAAACCTCGCCATCCCATCCTTCGGAATGCTCCGCAAACAACCGCTTTTTCCCCTTTCAATGGGAGGCTTTAAACCTGAATTATCTAATTATTTAATTGTTTAATTATTAATTATTTCGGTAATAAATATTCTTGCTCGGCATCAACAACTTCTGTACTCCTGGGTGGAAGCTATCGGGTAAAACATCCCCGCCGTCTGCACGGCGTCTTCAATTGGTAGGGGTTGAATTCCCACAAACGATTCCTATCTCCTGTCTCCTGTCTCCTGTCTCCTGTCTCCTTTTTCAATGATTTTCTCACTAAACTTTTAAGTTAAATGAAACAGTTTCCCTTTTCTTTGCGGTTTTCAATTCCTGCGATTCTCCTGATATCTAGTACAATATTGGGTGGAATAAATATTCAGCAAGAAACGTCAAATTCTTTTCAACGAGTTGAGGAAAATGTTAGTGGGAATGCAAGATTTGCGGGGGAACAAATTTCAGGAATGTTGGAATATCTATATCGTCGAGGCAACATAGAGCAAGCTGAAATTGCTATTAGTAAGATGCAAACTGATGTCAATCTTAGTTTAGCTCTTTTATACGATCGAGAAAATCGTGTTCTTTTGGCAACCCAGTATGAATTGCGAAATCGCTCCCTTCAACAAACCCCGGCAGCAAAGAATAAGAGAGCATTTACACAAGTTCGAGAAAATCTATCAGGACAAATTATTTTATCAGAAGACAGACAAAAAATTTGGGCAATTTATCCAGTTCCCCTACAAACAGAACCTGGGGAACTTCGTCCCTCTAAAGTGGGAATTCTTTGGTTGTCTTATGATATATCACGTCTGAAACAACAGGCATTTAGTGATGCTTTATCTCGCTCCGTAACTTCTAAAATTGCCTTAGCTGGATTTTGTATTTTACTCTGGTTATTCTTTGAAAAAACTCTGACTATACGAGCAGGGCAAATTGTTGAAGTTAGCAAAAAAATTGCTCAAGGAGAACTTAATCAACGCGTGAATATTCAAGGTTCTGATGAGTTAGCTCAAATTGCATCAGGATTTAATAAAATGGCAAATTGGATTCAAACAAATACTGAAAAATTACAAGCTAGTGAAACTGCTCTTCAAAAAGCAAACGAAACCCTAGAGCAACAAGTCAAAGAGCGCACGATCGCTTTAAGCGAACAAAAAAAACAAAAAAATCAGCTAGAGGAAACTCTCCACAAACTTCAACAAACTCAAGCGCAGTTAGTTCAGCAAGAGAAGATGTCAAGCTTGGGACAATTAGTGGCAGGTATTGCCCATGAGATTAATAACCCCATCAACTTTATTCATGGTAATATTGCTCATGTAGAGGAATACACTCAGGATTTACTTGATTTTGTTGAATTAGTGCAGCAATGTTATCCTAATCCTAGCTCAGAAATAGAAGATTGGGCAGATGAAGTTGAGTTTGAATTTTTACAAGAAGATTTACCCAAAACTATCAATTCAATCAAAATAGGAACAAAGCGAGTTCGTGACATTGTTCTTTCCCTGCGTAACTTTTCTCGCTTAGATGAATCAGAATTAAAAAAAGTTGAACTTCACGATGGAATTGAAAGTACCCTATTGATTTTACAAAGTCGTCTCAAACAAAAATTAGCTATTCAGGTGGTAAAAAATTACAGCGATCTACCTCTGATAGAATGTTATCCGGGACAACTAAATCAAGTATTTATGAATATTTTAGCCAATGCTATTGATGCTTTGGAAACCAGTGAGCACGAAAATCAACTAAGACAAATCACTATCCATACATCACGAGTCGATGAGAAATGGGTAAAAATTGCGATCGCCGATAATGGTTGTGGAATTTCACCTTCAATTCAAAATCAAATATTTAATCCCTTTTTTACGACAAAACCTGTTGGTAAAGGAACAGGTATGGGAATGGCGATTAGTTACCAAATTATTACAGAAAAACATGGTGGTAAATTAACTTTTTCTTCAACAGTAGGAACAGGTACAGAATTTACAATACAAATTCCCATTCAACAATAAGCTTTCAGCAATTAATAATGAACAATTAATAATTAATAATTACCCCTTCTTAAAAGAAGGAGATTGACTAAAAGGAAAACCTGTGATTTTATCCCCCATCCAAGGGCAGGGTTCAAACGTAAATTGTCCAATTATTAATTATTCGGGAATCGCTATGAAATTTTCAGAATGTATCCGTAAAAATGCTAAGAATAGATAAGGAAAGTAAAATTAGGCATTGGTGAATTAGGGTATGATTTTCCTGCTTAGGGAGTAAGGATTAGTTTGTTCGCAGCTATAATATAAGCAAATATAAAAAACTTAGTGCCAGATGGGACTATCAAAAAGGCATAAGCCTTCCAACACACAAAAACAGAGGCCATACGATGATAAAAGCAGGAAAAAAACTAATCGAAACGATGGACTTGGAGGATATATCAAGTTCGGAGGGAGCAGTAGAGACAAATTTTATGTTAAATCAAGAGAACATAATAAATTAGATAGCTCTATTACTCAAGGGAGACCATCCTCTAATACAAAAAAATACAGCAAGCCAAAAGTAGGCCATCAACCTATTACCCAACAAAAGTCTTCCTCTAAATCAAAAAGATACAGTAAATCTCGACAGAATAGCAAACCTTTTTCCCAACCTAAACCTTCCCCTAATAATTCATCTTATCCAAGAGAAAAAAAAGTTACTCATATACCAGCCCATTTAATTGAAATCTACAAAGCGGGTATAGCTTTTCTTGTTAGTTCTTTGGTAGCTGCTTTTCTTTGGATTATCAATGCGGAAAAAGCATTGGTTGTGGTGTTATTCATTGTAGCAGTTTTGTTGACAACAGCATTTTTATCTAAGTCAAATGAATCCTCCTATATCAAAAAAGCCGTACTATTTTTGGTTACAGCTACGGTGCTTATCAAAGTTTTAGCTTTCTCTCACGAAGATGTTATTAGGATAAATTCAAACCCAGTAATTAACCTTATTCGGGAAGTTGCCAAGGTAGTTTTTGATTAATAAATCCCTAGCAGATAAATAACTCTCAATTATTCAAAAACTACCTATCCAAAAATGACAGCTAAAACCTTAAAAAAAAAGGTAAAAAATGAATTTATCGGAAGGTTTAATATCAATTAAGTAAAATCTATTTCATTGGAGAATTTTGTCAATATGCCATACTACAATAATAGTAATCAGAATAAATATAAGCATTTGCTAGTATTTGATACGCCAGCGCTTCTGTCTGCCAAAAAAGACAATCCTGAACAAGACTGGATTCATAATCAAGAGCTGGGTGAATGCTATGTACCTGGTGGTACTTTTGAAGAATTGTATGAAAAATCAGGAAAGGGTGATGTTAAAGCCAAAAAATTTATCGAATTTCAAAACAAATGGCGTCGTTACCAGATTTTGCCATCGGAAGATAACAATGAGATTCCTATACCTGATGTAAATCAGAGAGACAGAAAAATTCTCGCCAGTGCTTTCAATTTAGCCAGGGAAAATAATAACTTTGTGGTTGTTCTCATTACTCATGACGAAATGAAAAAGGTACTTATAAACCAAAAACAAGTTGAAGAATTGGTTCCCAATTTTTGCGCTATTCCTGCTGGCGCTCTTGCATGGTGGTACCACAATGGACGCCCGAAAAACAGGTTTCCTGATGAAGTGTGGAATGCGCAACAAAGAATAAGATTTTTACCAAAAACTTCTCGGCAAAGCATATCTCCTAACACTACTAAATCTCCACCAAAACTTGTAAGTGACAACAATAACTACCGAAAAATTGAACCGCATAAAGACAAATATAATTCAAAACAGAGAACACCAATAAAGCCAAATAATAGAAACCAAAAGAATCTTCCGCCAGGTAAAGATAATTTCAGGGAACAAGGTTATCGAAATACCCCAATCAATCAGTCTCTAGATCCTAAGATTTTTATTTTTGGCATTGTCGGGGTTTTGATTACAGGGATACTTCTGCTCCTAGTTATTGGCAACTTTAGCAGGCAGAAATCTGTTCCCCAAATGCAAATTGCGGGTGTTCCAGCTAATCAAACTCCACCTACCCTGATTGCAGAAGCTCGGGCGAGCATAATTCGCTTCCAAAACAGCAAGGATTCCTTAGATTTAACTAAACCTATGTACACACTTCAAGAATTGAAAGATAAACAAGGGGGTTATTTAGACGCAGATGGCGAACAGACATTGAGCCGACTAAAACACAAGTATGGTATAGAAGTTTTAGCTTCATCAGGTCAAAAAAAAGAAGCAGCTAAAATTTTAAGACAAATTCCCCCAACTTACGATCAGTATCCAAAAGTTAGAAGTTGGCTGAACCAAAATAATCTTTAGGAGACAAGCGATACTTAATTTAGGGTTTGCTGAAAACCCCAATAGAACTTACGCATAAACTAGGTTTGTCAAAGAAGCATGGTAGTTTTAGAAATAATCAAGCCATAAAACCAGTTAGTTTATTGATTGGTTTGCGTAAGTCCTGTCTTTTTCAGCAAACCCCTACCATCTTAATGTACTAATTCGATCGCTCGCTTAGTCAAAGCTTCAGCAGTTATACCATTAAAAGCCATCACCTGACCAGCACTAGAAGCAGTTTCACCACGACGCCAAGCAAACGTATCTCGCTTAACCTGACTCCGTAACATAATTGGTTCCAACATTAAACTCGCGCCACCAGTCACACCAATTAAAGCATCACCGCCGAATAACTTTTCAAAACTAGCATCATCCAAAAATCCGCCATCAGCTTCAGAACAAGTATCCCAACCTGTATCCTGGGGACGATACAAACGCCGAGGATTAATTACCGAAACTATCCGCACTCCAATACCTTCAGTTTGCAAAGAGGCAGCAGCTTCAAAAACTGGAATTAATGGCATATCTCCTACCACGGCAAACACAACAGTCTTATTTCCTGTAGTTTCCTCAAGCACAATAGCACCATCCTGCAACCCTTGCCTTGTCTGTTCAAAAGTAGTCCGAATAGGTAACGGTGACTTACTAGCAGTAATAGTCACGCCTTTATTTTTAGTAGTCAGCGCCCAGTCATAACAAACTTGAATACTATTCGCATCAGGTGGAAACAGGGCGAACACATTCCCATTCCGCATCATCGCTGCAAAATAAGCTTCAATTTCTGGGCGTTGGTGCGTCCAACCATTGCGCCCCTGCTCCAATGCTCCAGCAGTAAATAATGTAATAGTTGAAGGGGTGAGATGACGTAATTCTGCCATTGCTTGCGTCACAGTTTGCCAAATAGGTACGCCGTTAATAGCAAAAGATTCATAAGAACACCAAACTGTCCGCGCTCCCATCAATGCTAAACCTGCTGCCATTCCAGCACAAGCGTCTTCGCTCAAAGGTTCATAAACCTGACCTTTCGGACCTTGGAAATAAATGTCGTCGGTGGTTGGGTGAATAATTTTCAATGCTTGGTTAATATTATTAATACCTGATGCAGCGTTACCATCAGCATTAGTAATCAAGAAATTAGGGTCTTTTTGTCCGACATGAGCTATCAATGCTCCCATTGCAGTTGTGGCAACTTTGCGATCGCCACCAACAGCATATTCTTCTAAAGGTAGTTCACCTAAGTCTGCTAATGGGTACTCAAATTCAGTGACAACTGTTTTAGCAGCAGGCCCCCCACCAGCGCGTTCGCAGTTTTTCCGTACTAACTCCCAACCTTCTACTGGTAGGGCGCGTTCCTTGAGAGCGTTCATAATTTGGGGACTATCGAGGGTGTCTTTAGGATAGAGGTTGTGAGATTTTGAACCTCTGGCGTGAACTCCTGCACCTTTGAGTTGTTTGATAATAAAAATGGTGAGTTTGCCACCAAGAGCAGATTTTGCAGCTTTGTCAACATTTTCTAATACTGCTTTGGTAAATTCCAGACGCTTTTCTAAGGAGAAGGCACTACTGTCAATGTAGTCACCTGGTTGGTTTTTGTCGTCAAAGTCTTTAGCATCTACTAGTATGACTTCCGCAAAACCGTTGCCTTTCCAATAGGCAATCATTTCTTCATTAGTTTTTGTGGAGACCATGCTATGGTGTTCTTGACTATAACCATTCCACACTAAAACAGGTAAAAAGTTAGTAACATCAGGATAGGCAGTGTTAAAGTGCGCCATACTGCTAACTGGATAGGGTTCCCCCATCCCACCATCTCCTAAAGTGAAAGGAAATAGGGTATCGCGATGTAATAATGCTGCTGCCATGGCGAAATGTTGTCCTTGACCCAGTGGACCTGCGGGATTTAAAAGTCCCGGAATACAGCCAGATAGGTGTCCGAGGAGTCCGTGCATTTCCCGGAAGCGATCGCGCATTTGTTGGACTGTGAAGATTTCCATATCTTCTAGGGAGCGGTCTAGAAATACCGCGCTATAGAAACCGGGGGCGTGGTGTCCGACTTCTGTTAGAATATTTTTGTAGCCTAACATAACTAAGGCTGCATAAGCTTCAGCTTGACTGGCAAAACCCCCTGGGTGTCCTGATGCTTTGCTGCCTGTTACTTGTAACATTAAATAACGGAGAGCGTCGGCGTAGAGGAGGGTTTGATATACGCCAGTAGGGTCGCTTGGTGAAGCGATCGCTTTACTTCCTTCTGCTATTGCTGGTGTTTTGCCGTGGGTTTCAAAATCAGGCCAAGCTTCTCCGAAGTATTGGATACCTTCGCAAAAATCTGGGACTGTTGTTGGTTTTGGAGTTGTTGCAGTCATAGCAATTTTCCTATTTTTCTCTTTTTATTTCAGCTTAATAATAATTTAACATCTACGGGGATCGATGTTAATTCCTTTTACTTTAGATAGTAATAAGTCTAGGCAATATTTATTTAGTTATAGCTAATCGAAAAAAATTTAATGTAATTAGAAAATCTGAAGATATAAATAGATAAAAATATTAATATAACTATGATACAATTATTAGATTAGAAAATTTCATCTTTGATTCAAACCAACCTTATACGACTAATTCCTTGACATTTGTGTAAAAGTGTGGGTAAAAATATAGCTATGTGTTTCCGGTTTATATCAAATCTGGATAATTAATACCTAAGTCATTGCGACTGGAACGGAGTGGAAGAAAGCAATTTCAGTAGTGCAGGCTGATTGCTTCCTATCGTCATAATGACAAATGTTTAATCAGATTTTATATCAGATAGTGATAAATGCTTGATAAGAAAGTATTTGCTAATAATTTTGCTCTAGCCCCAGAGGTATATTTCCTGGGCTAGAGCAAAACTAATAGAATTAAAAATGACTAAAACTTAAAAAACTCTACAATGCAAAACTAGGGAGTTTTTAGCTATAATATAGACTCTTTGAAAATTCATCTATAACCCAGGAGAACAGAATGTTTCAGTGATATAGTTACATTCTTTCTCTGAATTAGCACCAAACCGCTCTTGACGATAAGCCAACTCATTTCCATCAAAATCCTCGAAGAAAGCCAAGCATACACCACTGCCAGCATATTGACTTTCCTTAATAGGAATTCCCTTTTCCTTGATGTTTAGACAAGCTTCAGCAATATTAGGCACAATCTGTGTCCCAACTGTCCTTGGTTCAAATGGTTCATAGGGATTGGCAGAAAGTCCTATACTTGTTTTTGGATCTTTTTCTGAATAAAATTCAGCCCAAAAAGGAGGTGCGTAAAATGTTGGATTGCATGTCAGATCAAGGATTTCACCATAAAAATACATAGCCTTATCCAGATTCTGGACATTTACCCGCTCCACGAAACCAGTTTCTCGTAGAAGAGGTGCATAGGGTGTATCACATCCCTGAGCTGCTGCTGGGGATGCCATCCAAGGATTTCCCAATAGAGTTACCGATATTACTAGAGCAATTACCAGAGTTTGAAAAACTTTGAGTAAAGTTTTCATATGGTTTTCTCCAAATTCAATATCTTACAAAAAAGCCTACGATGCAATGGTAATTTTCTGAAGTTTCCTATGTCAAGCAAATTATGTAAATATTTTTTACAATTATGTAAATATTTAGAGTTTTCCCTAAATAGAGAAAAACATCGCTCAAATCAATACACAGGAGTAATTATATGCAGTTTTAATTAATAGCTAAAATCCTTATAGAACAACAGGAATTGCCAGATTTTTTTAAGTTATAAACTGACAAGTCCAATAATCAAAAAATCCAAAAAATAACTAAATTTTAGAATATGACAATGACACAACTACCAGGTCCAAAAGCTCCTGCTTTAATTCAACTCCTCCAGTGGGTGGCCGAACCCTTGACATTTATGGAAAAATGTGCAGAGGAATATGGAGACTCATTTCAAGTAAAATTGAATTACCCAATGGTATTTATCAGCCATCCCAAGGCCATTGAGGAAATTTTCAAGACTAACCCAAAACAGTTTGACTGTGGTTCCGGTAATAAATTTTTGCAGCCGTTGCTGGGAGATTATTCATTATTGTTATTAGATGGTACTCCTCACCAACGTCAGCGTAAACTATTGATGCCACCTTTTCATGGGGGTAAAAACAGAAGCTGAAATCTTACCTAAATATCCTCAAACCTACTTTTCTCTTGGTCGATTGGATATGGCGAGGGGACCTCGCCATCCCTCGACCGCTTTTTCAAATTTTTTAGTTGTAAATGGCAAAGCTTATGTTATACTTAAAATGAGTAGGTGGAGTTCCCGCCGATTTTAAGCCTGCTCTTGAGAATAAAGTTACAGACTGCGGTCGGTGGTTCTCAATGAAGCAGGAAGCTCGTCTCCAAAGCATAACCACAGGTTAGGTAAGTTTGGATAAGTTCAGTAGAACGGAACGAATGCAAGCTTATGGAGAGTTAATTTGTAATATCGCCGAACAAGTAGCTAGCAAATGGGAACTGCAACAGGTATTTTCCATGAGAGAATCTACTCAAGAGATATCTTTGAAAGTAATATTACAAGCTGTTTTCGGTTTATATGAAGGAGAAAGGTACTCTAGATTAGAGCGACTTTTAGGTTCACTCATGGAGTCATTGAATTCTCCCTCGAAATCAAGTATGTTATTTTTCCAGTTTCTACAAATAGATTTGGGTGCTTGGAGTCCGTGGGGAAAATTTATCAAACAAAGGGAAGAGATTTACGAGTTACTGCTTGCATAAATTTCTGAACGTCGTCAAAAACTAGACCCCCAACGCTCTGACATTTTGACAATGCTTCTGTTAGCAAAGGATGAAACAGGGGAAGGAATGAGCGATATAGAATTGCGGGATGAGTTGATGACATTACTATTAGCGGGATATGAAACCACAGCAACGTCATTAGCTTGGGCTTTTTACTGGATTCACCGTCAACCAGAAATTTATCGCAAGCTATTACAAGAATTGGAAACTCTTGGAAATGATCCATATCCAATGAAAATTATTAAGTTGCCCTATCTGAATGCAGTTTGCTGTGAAACCCTGCGTATTTATCCAGTGGTATTGATTGTATCTCCACGAGAAGCAAAATCGCCGATCGCAATAATGGGTCAAGAATATCCAGTGGGAACTGCTCTAGCTCCCTGTATTTATCTAACTCACCACCGAGAAGATTTGTATCCAGAACCAAAAAAGTTTAAACCAGAACGATTTTTAGAACGTCAATATTCTGCTTACGAATTTTTACCTTTTGGCGGTAGTAACCGACGTTGTATTGGGGCAGCGTTTGCCATGTTTGAAATGAAACTGGTATTGGCAACTATTCTCAGACGCTATACTTTTGCTTTAGCAGAAAAACAACCAGTCAAACAAGTACGTCGCGGTATAACTTTAACACCAGCAGGTGGTGTTAAAATGGTTATGACTGGGAAACGTATGCAGATGGAACAAGAATCTGCTTCCATGGCAACTGTATAGAACTCCTAAAGGTATCTACGATTGCGAGTGTGGGGAGAGGGGGGAGAGGGGGGAGAGGGGGAGTGTGGGGAGAGGGGGGAGATTGGAGCATTTTTCTATTTTTTCCCCTATTTTATTTCTCAATCCCCTGACTCCTTTGGCAAAAATCCTCACCTTTGCGGAGATACGCTTAGGGTTTCTATAAAATATTGTTAAACTGAAGGAAGTTAACAGTAGTTTGAATTTTTCATTCTTCTGTTAACTTCCAGCATTAAATAGTCCAAAAATTTACCATTAACTAATATGAAATCAATCAAAGGACCAAAAACACCAGTCATTGCACAACGAATGCAATGGATTTTAAACCCAGTTCAAACAATGGAAACCTGTGTTAGAAAATATGGAGATATCTTCCAGTTAAAAATTGGTATAGGTGGTAGACCCCTAATGTATGTGAGTAATCCAGAAACTATACAGGAGATATTGACAAAAGATAACAGTGAATACAATGCCCCAGGTAGCCCAATTTTGAAATCAATGTTTGGGGAAAAATCAATGCTTTTGTTAGAAGGCGATCGCCACCGTCGAGAACGCAAACTATTAATGCCACCATTTCACGGTGACAGAATGAGGAACTATGGAGAATTAATCTGTAACCTAACTATACAAACTGCCAAAGAATTACCCATGGGTGAAAAATTCATCGCCCGTCAACTAATGCAAAAAATTACTCTGCAAGTAATACTGCAAGCAGTTTTTGGTTTATATGATAGCCCTCGACTCTCCCAAATTAGACCTATATTAGCAAATTTTCTCGAACTTACAGCTTCACCATTGCGCTCAACTATAATATTTTTCCCATTTTTACGACAAGACTGGGGAACTTGGAGTCCTTGGGGTCGATATCAACGTCAAATGCAACAACTGGATGAACTTCTATATGCTGAAATCAATGAACGTCGCGCTCAAA
>NZ_JAAHGT010000167.1 GCF_010672385.1 Okeania sp. SIO2F4 | reverse complement strand
TGGATAGGGGATAAAATAAAAAAAAATCCTTTTAGTCAATCCTATCCGTTTTAAGAAGAGGTAATTATTAATTGTTAATTGTTAATTGCTGAATCCCCCTCTCCCCACCCTCCCACAAGGTTTTCAGGAGTTCCTTATAAGGGATAGGTTAAAAAGGGGGGATATAAATCAAAATTCATATAGCAATCCGCGCATAGGTTGCGGGTAATTAAAAAGTAGATAAAAAACCTGAAACTCTTACCTGTTGCCTGTTCCCAGTTAAGTATTCCCTAAAAAGCAGTAATATTTTTGACACGAATAAAATAGGATTGCTATACTTTTCAAACATCCTCTAAATATTAGAATTAAATTTTTGGTTACAATTAATTTGAGATTTTTTTTATGAATCAACTTAACTTAAATAATTACAAACAAGAAATAGCAGACTTATATACTAGAAGAAGCGAGAGATATGATAATAGTCATTGGCACTGGAGAATTGCGAATCATTTAGTTGAATATGGACAAGTAAGTCCAGGTCAACAAATTTTAGATATTGCTACAGGAACTGGTCATTGTGCTATTGCAGCAGCTCAATTAATGGGTGAAACAGGAAAAGTAATTGGGATTGATATTGCACCTGGAATGATTATTCAAGCTCAAAATAAAGCTAAAACTCTCAGTCTAAATAATCTAGAATTTTTACTAGCTGATGCTGAAAATATTGATTTTCCAGAAAATCATTTTGATCGAATTTTTTGTGCATCTGCATTTATTTGGATGTCCGATCTAGTTAAGTCTCTGCTTCTTTGGCGTAAATTTCTCAAACCAGGAGGTATTCTGGGAATTCAAGCTTTTGCTGAAACTGCTTTTGTTGGTGGAGTTATTACACAAAAAATTCTGGAAAAATATGGTATTTCATATTTGATGAGTCAACCAACTGGAACGGTTGAAAAATGTCAATACCTGCTTGAAAAAGCGAATTTTGAGTTAATTGAAATTCAAGTGGAACAAGATGGTAATTATATTAGTTTAGAGGAAGCACAAAAGATGTGGGCTGGAACTTCTCATCCTGCACCAGGGCAGTACCCTCATCCTTTATCAAAGCTTTCCACAGAGCAATTGAAACAAGCTAAACTAGAGTTTGAAAATGAATTAAAAGTGTTACAAACTGACCAAGGTATCTGGAATGATATAACGACTTTCTACATATATGGTCGCAAACCAATAAACCTCTTGCAAAATTTTTAATTAAACCAATTCAAGAAGTCTAATCAACAATTTTATCCCCCCTATTCCCTCCATACCTATTCCCTCCATACCTATTCCCTGACTTCAGAGCAATTGAAACAAGCTAAACTAGAGTTTGAAAATGAATTAAAAGTGTTACAAACTGACCAAGGTATCTGGAATGATATAACGACTTTCTACATATACGGTCGCAAACCAATAAACCTTTTGTAAAATTTTTAATTAAACCAATTCAAGAAGTCTAATCAACAATTTTATCCCCCCTATTCCCTCCATACCTATTCCCTATTCCCTGAATAATGATCTAACGACTTTCTACATATATGGTCGCAAACGAATAAACCTCTTACAAAATTTTTAATTAAACCAATTCAAGAAGTCTAATCAACAATTTTATCCCCCCTATTCCCTCCATACCTATTCCCTGACTTCTGCAAGAAGTATAATAATTTAGATTTAGGAAGGAAATTGATATGACTCAAAATACAAATCTCAAAATCTCGGCAATTAGAGGTTCATTTCTAGATTTTATTACTGACCCGTTTTATTACCCAGAGTTAGAAACTGTTCGGTATATCAATGATGGTTTAATGATTATTTCTGGAGGCATAATTCAAGAACTAGATACCTACGATAAATTAAAGTATAAATATCCGGAAATTCCTGTTACTTCTTATCCAGGAATGCTAATTTTACCGGGATTTATTGATATTCATATCCATTATCCGCAAACAGAAATAATTGCCTCCTCTAGTACACAACTTTTAGAATGGTTAGATAAATATACTTTCCCAGCAGAAGGAAAATTTCAAGACAAAAACTATGCTCAAAAAATAGCATCATTTTTTCTTGACCAACTCTTACAAAATGGTACGACAACTCCCTTAGTTTTAACTACAGTTTATCCTCAGTCAGTCGATGCTTTGTTTGAAGAAGCAGAACTACGAAATATGCGGATTATTGCTGGCAAAATGCTCATGGATCGGAATGCTCCAGATTATTTACTGGATACTCCAGAAACTGGTTATCAAGATAGCAAAAGTTTGATTAAAAAATGGCATGGTAAAGGGAGACTTCTATATGCTATTACTCCCAGATTTGCTATTACTTCTACATCAGAACAATTACATCTAGCTGGAGTTCTGAAACAAGAATTTCCAGATGTTTATGTACATACTCATTTATCCGAACAGCAGTCGGAAATTGAAAAAGTTTCTCAAATTTTTCCCAACAGCAAAGACTATTTAGATGTTTATGAAAAGTTTGGCTTAGTAACCGATAAATCAATTTTTGCTCACTGTATTTATCTGAGCGATTCTGAATTTGAAAGACTTTCACAAGCTGGTTCAACTATTGCATTTTGCCCGACCTCAAATCTATTTTTAGGAAGTGGTTTATTCCCACTAAACAGAGCAAAATCTGAAAATAATCCAGTCAAAGTTGGTTTAGGTACAGATGTGGGAGGTGGTACTAGCTTTTCCATATTTCAAACAATGAATGATGCTTATAAAATTTCTCAACTACAGGGGCAAAGTTTATCCTCTTTGAAAGCTTTTTATCTAGCTACTTTAGGAGGAGCAATATCTCTATCTCTGGAAGATAAAGTTGGGAATTTTGAGGTAGGAAAAGAAGCAGATTTAGTTGTTATAGATACAAAGGTAACTCCATTGTTAAAATTGCGGAATGCTCGAAATAATCCTGATTCATTAACTGATATTGTTGATGAGCTATTTACTCTGATGATATTAGGTAATGAACAGGCAGTTAAAGCTACTTATGTAGCGGGAAATTTAGTTTATGAAAATTAAGAGGGAAGAGAATAGGAAATAGTTGCAAGTGTTAATTTTTCTGCATTTTTCCAGCCTGGTAGTGAGGGAAAATCCCAAAAAGTGAATAAAAATTTAGTATTTTGAGGATTCTATATTTATTCAGCAAGCTCTAACTATTCAACCGGACATGATATTATACCAATTCCCAAAAGCATTGCTATACTTAGATGGCACTTCAGTTATTAAGTAATTAACACATATCTAATCACCATGCTTGCTAATAATAGCCCAGTTAATGTTTATTATTCTTATGTTGTAGGGACGTTGCATGCAACTTCCCTACCTCCCAACACTCCCAACACTCCCAACACTTCCCCACATTTGGCAGATATAGCATTCTTTTTGAGAAATGGTATTATTTGGTAGAACCCTACTCCCTAGTCTCAAGAATATGATTCAAACTATTCAATCCCAAGAAGTAAGTCTGCGTTATCTATCAGATAACTTTGGCTTAAAATTAGTCAGAGATGAACAATTTTTTCGAGAATGGCAAGATGATTTGCCAGAGATTAGTGACTTGGAAAAAGAACTACTAAATCAAGTTCAGGAAGGATATTTTAACTTATTAGAATATCCACCTTTTTTAGAAGATATTGTCAGAATGGCAATAGTCGATCCGATTTTGTTTATTGGTAAATTTTTTCTTTATCCTTATCATATTCGTTCTGAACAATCTATTAATCTAGAACTGGCAGATAAAGAAGTAATTATTAGAGGTCGAATAGATACTCTTGTTCTGAAAGAAAATCTATGGGTAATGATTATTGAATCAAAAAGAGCCGAGTTTTCCATAGAATATGGTCTGGCTCAACTATTAACTTATCTCTTAGCTAGTCCCCATGTTGAACATCCTAATTATGGTTTAATTGTTACAGGTGGTAGTTTCATTTTTGTTAAGCTAGTCAAAACAGAAATTCCTCAATATGCGACATCAAAAATGTTAGCTATTCGTAATCCTGGTAATGAACTTTTTGATGTACTCCGCATCCTTAAACGTTTAAGTGAAATAGCTAATCAAGAATATATTCATTAATGGATAATGGATAATTGATAATTGATAATTACCTCTGGTTAAAACCATCAGATTGAATATAAGGAATATTTTCTTTGTTTTCCTCTATCCAAGGGGAGGCTTTAAACCAGAAGTATTTAATTATTAATTATTAATTATTAATTTTTCGGTAATCTTCATTAATTGATAATAGATAATTACCTCAAGAAAAACCGCGAGGGAATTGAATATAAGGAAATATCTTAGCACTTTTCTCAAGGGGAGATTGGATATGGGGTACTTCTGAGCTGCTCTGCATTCTTCGGGAAACCTCGCCATCTAAAGACCGCTTTTTCTCTTGAAATAGAAGGCTTTATACCTTTATTTTTCGGTAAATGATTTGTGAAAAAAACTGTATAAGTTTGGTATCTAAACCAAAGTGAAAATGGGGTTTGGTCTCCAAACCCCTACTATAAAATAGTACAACAAAGTATGGACGTTGCATGCAACATCCATACAGGGTTATCATTTTTTTAATGTGGTTCATTTGTTTATCAAAATAATTGGGTTTATAGCGCTACTCATTCAGGTATTTGACATTTCTAAATCATGAAACCCTTTGACAGTTTACTATTCCCGATTCCCGATTCCCGATTCCCGATTCAAGTAGCGCTATAAAACCCCGCCTTTTAAGGCGAAATATTTTTGGAGCAGGGATTAAATCCCCGTTACAAAAATAACTTCTGACTTCTGAATTCTGACTTCGTTAATTCTCTTTTTCTCCCCACATTCCCCTACTCCCTACTCCCTATTCCCTATTCCCTACTCCCTGACTAAAAGGTAAATCTTCATTAATTCTATCCATTTCTAACTGCTCCATTTCATTCACTTGCCCAATGTAAGATAAAAATATTTTTGACAAACGATTATGATAAAATCTGTGCATACTATGGTTAGGTGTGGCGGGAAAACCACGGCGTTTTTTATGTCGCCCTCCAGCACCAGGGTCAAAACTATTAATACCATGTTCGATCGCCCATTCTATCGGTGCATAATAACAAGCATCAAAATGTAAACAGTCTATTTCATAACTACTACCCCAATAACGACCGTAAAGGCGATCGCCCTTAGTAATACAAAATGACATTCCTACTGGGAAGCGATCGTCTTCTTCACTATAACCTGCCACAAATAATACCCGATGGCGAAAGTCGTGATGTAACTGTTCAAAAAATCGCTTCGTCAAATATTTACTCCCCCACCAACCAAACTTATCGCAGGTACTCTCGTAAAAAGTATACATCTTAGAAAACAACGCTTTTGGTATCTCATCCCCAGTGAGAGTCTGCATTTGCAAACCTGCTTTTCCTACTGCTTTGCGTTCCCGCTTAATATTACGACGTTGGTTAGCATTAAATACCTTCAGGTAGTCGTCAAAAGTTTGATAACCATGATTTTGCCAGATGTAACTATGATGGAGCCAATTATTAAAACCATTACGTTTGATAATGGGGTGCCATTCTGGATCGACATACAGAAAATGACATCCAGAAATATTGTGGCGATCGCAGAAATGGTCAATCTCACTGACCATCATACCCGTTATTTCGTCCTCATCTTCCCCAGGAGCAATCAAAAATCTATACCCCTCAGCAGGAGTAAAGGGCGACATTCCCAATAACTTCGGGTAATATTCAATACCCAAGCGATAGGAAACTTCGGCCCATTGATGGTCAAAGACAAATTCACCTTGACTGTGCCCCTTAACATATAGTGGTGCTGCTGCTATAAGTTGTCTATCTCGCCATACTGTTAAATGTTGCGGTAGCCATCCACTTCTACCACCTACACTACCAGATTTTTCCATGTTGTGGAGCCAATCCCATTCTAGAAAGGGAGTTTTGAGGGGTTGGGCCAAGGTATCCCATTCTTGTTTGGGGACTTCTGCAATTTTACCAATCCAGGCTAGAGAATATTGAGGTTTAGGCTGTTGGATCATTTTTTACTCTCATCGGCATACTCAGATATCTAAGGTAATCTATTATTTGCTGAGTTGACTTTATGAAGTCAGAAGTCAGAAGTCAGAAGTCAAAAGTTATTTTAACTTCCCTGACGGGAAGTCCCGCGCTCTCCGGTGGGGGAGCGACGCAATTGGAAAGCCAGGGCAAAGATTCGGATACCTTCATAAGCTGTTCATATGCCCTTGAGAAGCTAGGTACATTTTGTTATTATCAATCTCAACACAGGGGGAGGACATCACCTCTGTCTAAACAGCGGTCAGGGCTTCCCAGACTGAAGAATTCCGTGTTTTCCCGTAAGGGCAAGGTCGGGAGTATGTCAAATAGCACTCAACGGTCAACGGTCAGAATTACAGCAGTTTTCCTGCACGGTACAGTAGGGGCGATTTCCTGCGGAATGCTGCTAATTACGCGAATCGCCCCTACAGGTTTTTGGTTGTGACGTTAGGTCATCAATCTGAAAAGCGCTGTAGGATTTTTTTACCAGGACTTACGCATTTCTGAGTCTTAAACACTATGTATCTATAACGTTATAGTTTTTGAACGCTATATAACGCTATATATAGTGTCTCTGCGTAATTCCTGTTTACATTAAAAAAAAATGCTAGAAGATTTTCTTATCTGCAATTCCGTTACGGTTTTAACCATTATTAATTATCCATGGCTTTGTTGCATGAAAGTAGCGATAGAACATCCGTTCCGCTTTTTGGTTGTCCCCGACATGAAAGGTGAACCTAGTGGCAGCTATATCACCCTCTTTCTATAGATTGATGTTTTATTCATCTGTTGGACAATAGTTAATAGCCTCAAAGCATTTACAGGTAAAAGTTTCAGCCTTTTTATATCAAAGATTGATGTTTTATTCATCTGTTGGACAATAGTTAATAGCCTCAAAGCATTTACAGGTAAAAGTTTCAGCCTTTTTATATCAAAGATTGATGTTAATTTCATCTATTGGACAATAGTTATAGAAGTATGAAGTACATATGCTTGGATCTTGTGCGGTAGCTATATGTTTTCATACAACAAAGCCATTATCCATTATTAATTAATGAAAGACCACAACAAAACCCGATTATTTCCAGAATCAGCAATAATAGCAATATTCCCGCAAACAGAAATCCCATACGGCCAACATAAACTTTGGCGAGTCGGATACAAACTCAAAGCATTTTCAGCCTTACTTTTAAAATCAGGTTGACCAGTCAATGCTACCGCCGGAGTTCCCATTCCCACAACATCCTGCCAACCCAACAACCGAGAATTAGCAGTATCAGCAACAATCAACCATTCACCAACCGCAGTCACACCATAAGGCATACTCAGACTAACAGCAGAAGGAAAATAAACCCCCTGATTTAACTGTACAGTATCAAATTGAGATTGACCAACAACCACATAACAAGGTTGATTATTCTCAGTGGGGATACCATCCCAAATCATCACCCGGTTATTGCCAGCATCTGTTACAACCAAACGTTCTCCCCAAAAAGTAATAGCATGAGGCCAACGCATACTCGCTGCCGTTGCCTCACCGCCACCATTTTCATCCCGACAATTCATATCTGCTTGCCCCAAAACCAGATCGGCAAGTTGCCCGTTAATCTCTGGTAAATTTTCCCACATCAATACCCGACGGTTGCCCGTATCAGCTACCCAGAGTTTACCTTGATGACAGATAACACCATAAGGCCAGTGCATTCGGTCAGCAGCGGTTTCCGACTTGCCTCGGTTGGGTTCATTTCCAGAAAAATCTGCTTGACCTAAAACGATATCCGCAGGAACATTATTATCTTCTGGTAGTTGTTTCCAAATTAACACTCGATGATTCCAAGCATCTGCCACCGCCAACCCTTCCCCATAAGCACAAATACCAGTGGGAACGCTAACGGTTGCTGCTGTTGTTTGACCGTTGGCGTTTTGCCCCTCTTGAGAAAAGTCTGGTTGCCCGATCACCCAGTCTGCTGGTTGCCCGTCAGTTTCAGGGCGTTGTCGCCATCCCAATAACCGATGATGTCCGGTGTCAGCTACCCACAAAGGGCCTGTTTCCGAAATGAGGCAAGCGCCACGAGGTCCGAACATTGTCGTTGTACTGGGTTTGAGTGGTACAACTAAAGAATCAGAGGATGGTGCACCGAGAATAATTTCTGCACCGTTAGGGTTGAGAATATGTGGGTTTATTTCTGGGTTTTGATGGGGGTAGATTTTAGGTGATGCTTTCATGGAATTTTTAAGATTTTGAGTTTCAGGTTTCTTGATGGATTAGTATTCCATTATACAGCAATTCTGTATTATCAATAGACATCTCCAAAAATAAAAAATGAAATCAATTCAAGATATGAAATAAACAATTTCATTCCCTATTCCCTATTCCCTATTCCCTATTCCCTATTCCCTGACTTCTGCAAGAAGTCTAATGAAAAAAATCTTGAAAACGCATAATTTCTTTCACTCTTAATAGTTAAGTAGTAGGGTGCGTTACGCTGATGCTAACGCACCATTGAATATTGTCAGTCCATACTATAATGGTGCGTTACGACAGATTGTTAAATGCTTTTCACATTTTAGGTTATAGCTGTCTAACACACCCTACAAGTTTTGCTTTTTTGTCGTGCTATACCAATAAACAAAATTAAATTATTGATAACGAATAATTGCCTTCCTCCAGATGGTTAAGTAAGTAGAACAAATAAATTAGGAGTGAAACAGAAATGACTAAACAATCTTTTGAATATTTGGTTATAAATAATAGTGCCAAAGCTGGTTGGAAAATTGCTAAATTAAATGATAGACAGGCAATTCTTAAATTTAGTATGGATTCTGGAATAGAGCAAATACTTTATATCACTAAATATGATTCTCTTCTGAAATTTTCTGTTCCTAGTGCTGCTGTCTTTGATTCTTTAGAGGAGATTCCACATATTATTTCTAGTATTTTATTAACAAAAAATGCTGCATACAAACTGGGGGAATGGTGTGTGGAAAAAATTCAGGGTAAGATGGTTTATTCTATCATGCACAATGTGGATATGAACTTTGTTGATTCAGGTTATTTTGTGAATTTAGTCAGTTGTCTAGTTTCAGAATGTGATAAGTTTGATGTTTTTTTAGTAGAGTCAGAAGTAGGGTGTGCAAATCTAAATAGATTAACTGGTTAACCGTGAATAAAACAATCAGTATTTGCCCATTCTACTAGAACATCTAGACCAAAACTGTGGGTAAGTTTGAGCAACCCGGAAGACCTCTCCCCCGACCCCTCTCCTACAAGGAGAGGGGAGAGAGATATTCCCCCTTCCCTTGCAGGGAAGGGGGTTAGGGGGTTAGGTTTTTTTTACCCACAATTTTAGCCTAGACGCGCTACTACCTCTAATTAGTTTGACCAATCAATAAACTCGTAGGGACATTGTATGGAAAATCTCTGCAATATGAGCTACGAAATTTGAGATTTTGCCAAAACTGCATTTTTTTGCATCGAATTGTAGAAGTAATTACTAAAGGCACACAAGAGAATTTATGTGGCCTAATTTTTGCTTTTTTGTCCTAAAATTTTAGTAATGATATGATAAAAGCACCATTAAAAAGTCAACAGCAACACGCAATGAATCGAAAACCGGAAAACTTGATTCAGTTATTCAAGGACATCCTTAGTGATGAATCTGATACTCGCAATAGAGCCAGAAATAAGTTGTCAACATGGCTCTGACAACATCCGAAAATTGGTTTAGTAGTTAAGAATAGTTTTTCTCAGACTAATTTTGATGACTCAAATGAATTTTATGATAATTCCCTACAGGAAACATTCTTAAAGTTTGACAAAATTCTTACAAATTTTTGTAGGAGAAATCAAATTACTCTCGATCAACTAGATAATATTTATGATGATAAGCTTGGTAATCTATTCATTTGTTACTTTAATCGTTCTCACTACAATACAGCTTGCAATTTATATCGTCAATGGCAAAGCAAAAGTCAAGTTGATGGGCAGATTATTGTCAGTTTAGACCAACCGAAAAATGATGTTGATAGTCAAGAATATTCAACGGTGGGTGAGAAGATAAAAGACCATAAGAACTTAAACGATTTAGATAATTTTAACCTAGGCGATCTTTCTCAGGAAACTATAGATAAGTTACCTATTTTTGGTGGTTCTATAGATAAGTTGCGCAACTGTACTAAAAAAGTTGACTGCTGGGAATTTTTACTGTTGAAATGTCAAGGTTATACAGAAACAGAAATTGCTAATAAAATAGGTGTTAATCAATCTACTGTTAATCGAAATTGGAAGAATAAATGCCTCAAATGTATAGAGCAAATTATTGCAGAAAATAATATTGAATAATGAATAATGAAAACTATATCTAATTATCAATTAGATAAAATCTGGATAATTACTATATCCAAGTCATTGCGACTGGAACGGAGTGGAAGGAAGCAATCTCCGGCATCCCTGAGATTGCTTCCTATCGTCGCAATGACAACTGTTCAAATTATCAACTAAAATTTACTAACTTCAACTATGAATAACATCACCGAATCATTGATTTTTAGAATTCCGTTATCTCCAGAAAGTCATGCTATGGCTGAACAATTTGCCCAACAACAAATTAGCCAACAACGGGCAAAAGAAGTTTATCTAAATACTCTGGCAGTATATATCGGGCGAGATTTTCTCAATGGCTTAGATTTTGATACAAATTTAGAAAATGCTGACTGTTTTAATCCTGTTTGGCGGATGGCTGAGGATGTGGCAGATGTAATTATTCCCGATTTGGGAGTAATAGAATTTCGGCGGGTTTTACCAGGAGAAAGAAGTTTTTTAATTCCTGAATTTGTCAGAGAAAATCGACTGGTTTATGTGGCAGTTGGTTTTGATGAATCTTTGGATTTTGGGGATATTTTAGGATTTATTTGTTTGAGCGATTTAACTGAATCTGATGGTTATGTTTCTCTGGAAATGTTACAACCTGCTGAAAATTTATTGGATTATTTAATGCAGTTAGAAGCGGGTAGAGATTTTTTGCTTAGTGATGACCCTTTAGCTGTGGAATTTCGGAATGTTGTGGAGGCGGAAACCCAGGAAAAATCTTTGGGTTTGATGGCAGCAGCATTGGAGGCAATTTATCGTCAATCTCCTGATGATGGGGGTAACTGGCGCGGTAAAGGGGGAAAGGTATTGGCGGGTGAGTTGCCCGCCGTCGGTAAAGTTATGGAAGAAAGAATGGCTATTTCTACCAGAGATGAAGTAGGGGAACCTTTGGCAGAAATTAAGTCAGTGCCACGGACTACTCAAAAGTTGGCTAAACAACTTTTGGCGAAACTGAAAGAGATTTGGCAGGTGGAAGAAACCTAACCCCCCGACCCCCTTCCCTGCAAGGGAAGGGGGGGATATCTTTCTCCCCTCTCCTTGTAGGAGAGGGGTTGGGGGAGAGGTCTATGAATGTCCACAATTGTCATTGCGAGGGAGGAATCTTTGATATTAACTCTGCTATCGTACAGTTAATACCCCCCGAAGCAATCTCTTAAAGGCGATCGCTTTAATTATCAAAAATTAACGATTTAATAGAAGTAGGTTGGGTTGAGGTATCGTTAGTGCAGCTTATCCGCAGGATAAACCCAACTCAAGTAAACTAAGGAAACCCTTGTTGTTGGGTTGCGCTGTCGCTTAACCCAACCTACTACTAATTTTCCAGTAAGCGATCGCCTCTCTCGAGTTCTCCCCTTTCCAAGGGGGGTTAGGGGGGATAAACCAAGCGATCGCCTCTATCTAGAGGTTTTAATTGCAGCAAGGGAAAATCATCAATAACGATCGTATCAAACAAAAATACCATGAATGAACAAAAACAAAAAAGCAACAGTCCCGACAATATTGAAACTGCTACTTCTTGCTATCAAGCTGCTTTAAGAGTGTATACCGAATCTGCCTATCCGTTCTACTAAACCTACCCAAACTTACCCATACTGCAATTGCACGAGTTTTGGAGTTAGCTTCCTGCTTCACAGAAGACCACTGACCGCAGTCTGCGTACGGACGTTGCATGCAACGTCCCTTCTTCTCCACAGGCTTAAAATCGGTGGGAACTCCACCTACTGATAAGTGAGTGTAGTAAATTTTTTCTTAGCTGTCAAGTCCTCGCTTTCTAGGCGATCGCCTCTATCTAGAGGTTTTAATTGCAGCAAGATAAAACCATCAATAATGATCGTATCAAACTCACCCCTCCAGTCCCCCCCTTACCAAGGGGGGTTAGGGGGGATCGACAAACAAAAATACCATGAACGAACAACGTCTAACAGAATACGCACAACTCATTCAACAACTCCTAGAATGTCCGGAAGGCGAAGAGCTAGACATTCTCCAAAACCATCTACACCTAATAGATGCAGGATTAATCGCTGTAATGGAGCAATACGCCGAATATCTGGCAGAAGCAGGTCAAAAAAATAATGATCAATGGCTACTGAATATGGCTGAAAAACTAACAGAATGGTTAAATCAATCGCAAAATTCTGTCTCTGAGGAATCTTACAACACCCTACTGCAACAACTACTAGAAGCAGAATTAAAAGTTTACAAAGGTGAAGCAGACGAAAGTATTGTCTACCACATCCTAGACAACAACCGACACCTCCTCGACGAAAATCTTGCCCACATCCTACCAAAATACGCATCCGACCTCATCAACAAATTCCCCGAAGATACTGATATTATTGTTGCCTTAATCGAAAACCTGAGTCTTCATATTTATCAGTTTCCACGGGGCGACAGAAAAGCACAAATAGAAATAGCGATCGCTGGATATTTATTCACTCTCAGCCACCGTCAGGAAAACACGGAAGATTGGGCAATGACTCAAAACAATCTAGGTCTTGCCTACAGTTACAGAATCAGAGGCGACCGTGCTGAGAATTTGGAAAGTGCTATTGCTGGATATCATCTGGCATTGGAAGTTAGCACCAAAGAAGACTTCCCTATGAATTGGGCAAGGACTCAAAACAATCTAGGTCTTGCCTACAGTAACAGAATCAGAGGCGACCGTGCTGAGAATTTGGAAAGTGCTATTGCTGGATATCATCTGGCATTGGAAGTTTACACCAAAGAAGACTTCCCTATGGATTGGGCAACGACTCAAAACAATCTAGCCACTGCCTACAGTGACAGAATCAGAGGGGAGCGGGCACAGAATTTGGAAAATGCTATTGCTGCATATCATCTGGCTTTGGAAGTTCGTACCAAAGAAGACTTCCCTATGAATTGGGCAAGGACTCAAAACAATTTAGCCACTGCCTACAGTGACAGAATCAGAGGGGAGCGGGCACAGAATTTGGAAAATGCTATTGCTGCATATCATCTGGCATTGGAAGTTCA
>NZ_JAAHGT010000166.1 GCF_010672385.1 Okeania sp. SIO2F4 | reverse complement strand
TTAATAATTAATAATTAATAATTAATAATTTACCTCTCCTTGAAAACGGATAGGATTGACTCAAAAGAAAATTTTTATTTATTATCCCCTTAAAAGGGGAGGCTTTAAACCACATTTTTTTGGTAAATATATTCTATCATCTTTCATAGGGATATTGCCTGGCTCATAATTCTTTCTCGGAAAGACTCGCATAATCCTTTAACAGTTGCCACATCTACTTTTCGCCGTTCTACTAAACTTACCCAAACTTACCCAAAGCATGATTGCATGAGCTTTGGAGCTAGCTTCCTGTTTCACTGAAGACCACTGACTATCGTCTGCGTACGGACGTTGCATGCAACGTCCCTTCTTCTCCACAGGCTTAAAATCGCTTGGAACTCAAGCTACTTATTCACATAGTTTTCTAGGTTGACAGCAGCGTTAAAGTCTCTGTCAGATTGAAATCCACAGTTACTACAATCATAAGTTCTCACATTTAATGGCATTTTCTGTTGATGCCCACAGTGAGAACAAATTTGAGAACTTGGATAAAATCTATCAGCTATCACTAATTCACTGCCATACCACTCGCACTTGTATATTAGCTGACGCTTAAACTCATAAAAACCACAATCTCCTATGGCACTTGCCAATTTATGATCTCTTGGTCGATTGGATATGGCGAGGAGACCTCGCCATCCCTCGACCGCTTTTTGAGCATTCCACTTACATTCAAATCTTCTATGACTATGGTGCTGTGGTTTTTAGCTAGCCATGTTGTTAGTTTATGTAGTGCATCTGCTCTGATATCAGATATTTTCTTGTGCAGTTTGGCTAATTTTTTGATGGCTTTGGCTCTGTTTTTCGAGCCTAGCTCTTTTTTGTTGACACGACGTTGATAACGAGTTAGTCGTTTTTTGCCTTGCTTATAAGCTTTGGCGTTGGCAAATTTGGTTCCATCACTACAAGTTGCTAGAGCATTTATACCTACATCTACGCCGATAATATCTCGTTCTTTGGCGGTATGAATTGGTTGATAATCATATTTAAAGCTGATATACCAATTATTTGCTCGTTTAGATATTGTGACATTTTTAATTGACACAGAGGGTAAGATTTCATAAGTTTTTACTATTCCAATTCTGGGTAATGTGATGTAGTTTCCTTTCAATATTTTAATGCTTCCTTCTAGATAGAAACTATCCTTTTTCCCTTTCTTCTTAAACTTAGGAAATCCACGTTTGGGAATAGTAAAAAAGTTTTTAAATGCCCTTTCTAAGTTTCTTAATGCTTGTTGAGGGGCACACTTTGATACTTCATAATACCAGGGATTTTGACTTTTGACTTCCCTCACCAAACGTTTATGTAAAGTGATAGCACTCAGTCGTTTCTTGGTTGATTGGTATTCAGTAATGCAAGTCGCTAATCCCCAGTTATAGGCAGTCAGGAGCCACACCTGCGTGTTTGGCAAGTAGTGTTTTTTGCTTATTATTAACTTTTAATTTAGTCTTAATTGATTGCATTTCAATTGATTGGCCACCTCTTTTAATAGTTTAATAAGTTAGACATAAATCTAGTATATCACAGTAAATGTCAATTTATGTTAAATTGTGTCTAATTATTTTAATACTGTTGATAGCCCTAAAAGATCTTCTAAATCTTGGATTAAACCAATACGATCTAGTAAACTGCGATCGCTTTCCATATCCACAAGAAAATCTATATCGCTATCTTCCCGCTCTTCATCTCGTGCAACTGAACCAAATATTCGGATATTCGATGCTCCATGTTGAGCAGCTAGGTTGAGAATTTCTTCCCGCTTTTGTTGTAGAATCTCTCTAATTTTCATAGTTTAAATAGGGATTTGATTTTTCTAGTAATCATACCATCTTGAGATTTGGTTGACTCTTTATGTAATAACAATTTGTTAAAGATCTTTACTAAGTTAGATCCTCCCAACCCCCATTACCAAGAGGTTTAGGAATTAAGATTCATGTCGTAACTTTATTAAAATGGTATAATATAAAATCCGGATGATTATTATATCCAAGTCCGCAGCGACTGGAACGGAGTGGAAGGAAGCAATCTCAGGGGTGCGCGGAGATTGCTTCCTATCGTCGCTGCGGACGACTATTCAATCGGATTCTATATAATATTTCCTGAGTACAGGTGGCACACTGTAAAGATTTTCTTGTTTTTCAATTATGGAACGCCGACACAATGATTGTAATGTGTTGAGTAATTCTGATGGTGACATTTGTGTAGTTTCTACTAATAGTTGCGCCAGACTAATAGGTTGATTTTTTGTTGCTAAGAGTGACAGAGTTTCTTTTTCTGGTTGGGAGAGGCGATCGCTTATCTCCTGTAAAGTATCTTTTAAATCTTCTGGTAATAAGATGGCATCATCGGGCAATAATTCAATTAAATTTTCTTCTAACTCTTGAATTTGACTTGCCACACTTTTTAACCATAAAGGGTTGCCTTGGTAGGGGTGAATGAGTTTTTCCCAGTTATCAATTTCTGTTAAACCATAATCTCTGAGTATTTCTGTTGCGCTGGCAATATCTAAACCAGTCAGTTGCAAAATAGGAATGGGAGTTTTTTTGCTTTTGAGTTGGAGCAGTTTAATGGGTTGTTCCCAACCTATTAATAGCAGGCAACTTTGATGGGATAATTTTTCTATCTGTTTGAAAAAGGAGTCATAGTTTTCGTATCCTGGTTTGTACTTTCCTGCTAACTCCCCACTACTGAAAAGGTGATGGATGTCATCCAAAACTACTAAACAGCGATGCTTTTGTACATATTTGATTAGGGGTAAAGGTTTTTGTGTGTTTTGCAGTGAGTTTTGTGGTTGAGACAGGGAGAAAAACTGAATTAAGTCAGCTTGAAATTCTGCAAAAGTGGGGGATGTTTCGAGACTGCGCCAAATTACATAGTCAAAATTATTTTTAATTTGTTGCAGGAGTTTTACTGCTAATGTGGTTTTGCCGATACCAATGATACCTGTGAGTGCAATGAGGCGACAATGTTGTTTGGAAATCCAGGTGGTTAGGGTTTCGAGTTCAGTAGTGCGGTTGTAGAAGTCGCCTAATTCTGGCATTTCGTCTAAATCTTGATGTGGTGTTGCGGGTTGTGTGGGGTGAGATTTTTGTTGGTTAGGTTGGTGTGAGTTTTGTGTGTCTGGGGGGTGTCTTTGTTTTTCACAGACATTAAAACTACCGCTCACGTTTTCTACAAAGTTTAAAATATTAGAGTTATGAAACCTCTCCATTGCGGAGCGAAAATTTGATTTGGTAACCTTTTCCCCTAACTCTTCTGAAATTATCTGCCATAGTTCTGAGCTAGCTTTTCTCACATTGCTTTCAGAGCAATCAAATTCTTTGGCAATATCTTGGTAAGTCTTCCGTTGTAGAGTAACTTTAAGCACTGCTTGTTGTAAGTCACTTAGAGGTTTGCCTGTTTTCTCAGAAACTATTTGGTTGGCTATTTTTATAACTTCTTCCAAGTTCATAGGATAAGGGGAGGTATGTTTTTTGTATTATCACTTGCGTTGGGTAACAGTCTAGTACATTTTTAACATTTTTCTACAAAAGTAGATAAAATTGAGGCAGAACAAAAGTAACAAATTTGAACATTTTTGGACTAGGCAAAACACGGATGCAAAGACAATAATAAAGAAAAGATTAAACCATAGATTTAAGGATGAAATGGTAAGTCTTAATCCCCTGTAGCATTCATATTAAATGGTGGTTGAAATCTGATTAAAAATTCTAATTTTGGAAGATAAGATGATGATGATGAAGAAAGATAATAATAACGAAAATAAGAAAGGCAACGATAACACAGTAAAGGAATTCGGAGAGGGATTCGCAAAGGGATTTGGAGAAGGCGTAGGAAAAGCTGCAGGAGCTGCAGTCACAGGTTCTATTGTGTGTGCAGTTATTGGAGCAGTAGTTGGAGGTCCAGCAGGAGCAGCAGCAGGAGCAGTTGTTGGTGCAGAAATTGGATCGTCCTTGGGTGGTGGTGCGTAGGTATTCAGATTGTAGGTTGGGTTAAGCGTATCTCGAACCCAACAAAAACCTATATTGTATGTATATTATGTTGGGTTTCGTTCCTCAACCCAACCTACATGAGTCTAGTAGGGTGCCTTAATGAAATCTAACGCACCACCCTTGATTTTGGGTGCGTTAATTAATCTGTGCATCCGTGCCATAATCTGTGTGAGGACCTCAACCCAACCTACATGAGTCGCGATCGCGACTTTACAAGAAAGAAGTTAATTCTTATACTATTTTCTGACTAACTGTCTGTATAGAAACCATTTGGTATCTCTGCAAAACTGCGGGTTTTTGGCAAAGGAGTCAGGAGTCAGGAGTCAGAGAAATAGGATAGAGGAAAAAGGTAGAAAAATTCCCCCATCACCCTATCCCCCCATCACCCCATCACCCCATCTCTAAATAGATCCCAAATGGGTTCTATATCTAGTAGGGTGCGTTAATGAAATGTAACGCACCACGATCATATTAATTTTCGGTGTTTTAGATTGTAGATTGTAGGTTGGGTTAAGCGTATCTCGAACCCAACAAAAACCTATACTGTATCTATAATTATGTTGGGTTTCAATTCTTCAACCCAACCTACATGAGCGATCGCTCTTCTACAAGATTTTCTAACTAAGTGTTTGTACTGCCGAACTACCTATAATATTAGTATCAACTGTGGCTAATATTAACCCATAGTAAATAGCTGTAGCAACAATAAATCTGTCTGCCGGATCTTTATGAGGTAGTACAACCTGACGACTCAAAATAGCAATAGCATGATTCATTTGAGCTTCACGAGTTTCTAAACTTTGTAAAGCTAAATTAATCCATGTAACAGGATCGGGTTGCACAGATATCCGTCCTTTTTCTGCAAGGACGAGTGCTTCCCAAACACTAATTGGACTCAACCAAAGTTCGTTATTAGAATCGGCGATCGCTCTCTTAAGTTGGAGCGATAAACGTGCATCGTCAAGTAAATACCAAACCCAAATATGAGTATCAAGTAGAATTTTCATTCCAATTTCATTCCAACACTTCCCAAAGTTCGTCAACAGGAGCGACTATATCCCCTAATATTTCACCAGTTCCTTTCATTACGCCACAGGGAGAGCGTTTAGTCTCGGTAACAGCAGGATAAATAATCACTAATGGTTTTCCTTCATGGATAACAGTTAGTGGTGTTTTTGTGCGTTCAACTTCTATAAATAAAGTCTGTAAACTTTGGGGTAATTCATCCGTAGTAATTTTTGCCATTTTTAAGTAAGTTCTCCTATAGCTTTCTAGTAAAAATTTTATCACATCTCTTCACCTTTCAAGCTGCTAAACTGCATCATAGCAATATTCTCATCTAAGTCCGAGGAGTGTTGAGTGTAAACACTATTAAGTTTTTCGGTAATCTCTTCGGGTAAAGGTTCGTTAAAATCTTCCGGTACAAGAAATTTTCCTCTATCTTGCCCCAAAGTAGCTAGTCGCTTAGATGAGGGAGACATGGGAACCAACTTCGCGATCGCCACTCCTTGATTTAAAATAATAATTTCTTCTCCAGGTTTGATACCAGATAATAACTTCGAGAGATTGATTTTGAAGTCTTTAGGTAAATTTTCTATCTGAAGTGTAGCCATTTTTGTTTCTGAATCACTTTTATATTACATTACCAGTTTAACTTAACTTCGGATATTTTAGAGATTGTAGGTTGGGTTAAGCGTATCTCGAACCCAACAAAAACCTACACTGTATGTATATTATGTTGGGTTTATCCTACGGATAAGCTCCGAAGATCGTTCCTCAACCCAACCTACATCTGGGGGGGTGTGAATTGAAACATTCTCATCATCAACGTTGAAAAATTTGTAGTAGTCTAGTAGGGTGCGTTAATGAAATGTAACGCACCACCATCATGTTGATTTTCGGTGTGTTACGCTGGCGCTAACACACCCTACTGGACTTCTTTCTTCTTGAAATTAATCCAACTCTTCCTCTCCAATATCTGCAATTGGAGCAGGTACAGCTATAGGCGCTCGCAAATCCTCTACCATTTCTTGTATTTCCAATGGTGGCGGAGGTGTCATCCGAGAGACTACCAAAGTCACAATAAAATTCAGCACCATTCCCACAGTGCCAATACCTTCAGCAGAAACGCCGAAAAACCATGTTGGCATTCCTGCAAATTTGACACCTATAATATAGATAGTGGTAAACAATAAACCTACTACCATTCCAGCGATCGCTCCTTCCCGATTAGTGCGTTTATCAAACACACCTAAAATAATTATTGGGAAAAAACTTGCAGCAGCTAAACCGAAAGCAAAAGCTACCACTTGAGCAACAAACCCTGGTGGGTTAACTCCAAAGTAACCAGCAATGGCAATAGAAAACCCTACCATGATCCGCCCTACCATTAACCGTCGCGACTCGGATGCCCCTGGATCGATCATCCGATAGTAAACATCGTGAGCAATAGAACTAGAAATTACCAACAACAAACCAGATGCAGTAGACAAAGCAGCAGCTAACCCTCCTGCTGCCACTAATGCAATGACCCAAGGTGCGAGTTTTGCTACTTCTGGAGTAGATAAAACAATGATATCTCTGTCGATCCTAATTTCATTAGTCTCTATATCTGGGGTTAGTTGGAAGCTACCATCATTATTTTTATCGGTAAATTCTAATAAACCGGTATTTTTCCACTTTGTCGCCCAGTCTAACTGTTGCACTTCCTCCAAAGTTTTGTTGTGTAAACTCTCAATTAAGTTGTATCGAGCAAAAGTAGCTAAAGCAGGAGCAGTTGTATACAAGATAGCAATAAACAATAACGCCCAACCCGCAGAATATCGCGCAGCTCTTACATTTGGTACTGTGTAAAAGCGAACAATAACGTGAGGTAAACCAGCAGTTCCCACCATCAGCGCAATAGTGATAAACAAAACATCCAGCATACTTTTGTTGGTAAAAGCAGCGCTGTATTCTTGGAAACCCAAGTCTACCTGAACCTGATTGAGTTTTTCGACGATATCGCTGAAGGTAAAAGCAAATTGAGGAATGGGAATACCTGTAATAACTGTAGCAATAGCAATAGCTGGAATTAGATAAGCAATAATTAGTACAGAATATTGGGCAACCTGAGTCCAAGTGATGCCTTTCATTCCACCTAAGATGGCAAAAAAGGCAACAATAATCATCCCAATAACAACACCAGTACCAATATCAACTTGCAAAAAGCGACTGAAAACAATACCGACACCGCGCATTTGCCCAGCAACATAAGTCATGGAGACAAAGATGGCAGCAATAACCGCAACGATACGGGCAACATTTGAGTAGTAGCGATCGCCTACAAAATCAGGTACTGTATATTTACCAAACTTCCGCAGGTATGGGGCGAGTAGTAGTGCTAATAGTACAAAACCGCCAGTCCATCCCATCAGATAGATCGAACCATCATAACCCAAAAAAGAAATTAATCCTGCCATTGAAATAAATGAGGCAGCAGACATCCAGTCAGCCCCAGTAGCAGCACCATTAGCAATAGCAGGTACACCTTGGTCAGCGACGAAAAAACCTTTACTATCTTTAACTCGCGATCGCCATCCAATGTACAGATAACCCATGAAGGAAATAATAACGAGTATAAATGTCCAGACTTCTACAGTCATTTAGTCTCTCCTGTCGGTATTAGATTTTTGATCGAGTTTGTCCATGTTGTATTTTTTATCGAGTTTATCCATTTGAATGGCATAGGTAAAAATTAAGATTACAAACACATAAATTGAACCTTGTTGTGCCATCCAAAAACCCAAGGGAACACCAAAAAATTGAATAGTGTTTAAGGGTTGGACTAATAAAATGCTAAAAACAATTGAAACTAATGCCCAAACTATTAGCAAGTTTCGGATTAATGCTGTATTTGCACGCCAATATGCTCGACGTTGTTCTTCGTTCATTTTTTAAGTTTTTGATTTATGATGGATATTTTGATCGGATTTTTTACCCAAAATCTGATAATTTAGGACTTATGCAAAGAAACCCGGTTTTTACAAGAAATCTTTAGCTAATAGCTGAAGCCATTTCAAAAGCTCTATACTTCTGACTTCTGACTTCTGACTTCTGACTTCTGTAAAATAGGTGGCTTGGCTTGATTCCAAGTATATTATTAAAGCATTATTTGGTATTTGGAAAAAATGTAATATTAGTTATTATTTCTGTAGGTTTTGTATGGTTATATTAATCTGGGAATTTAGAATATTTTAAACATCAATTAATTCAATTCGTAAATATTTATTATTTACGACAATTTCTCAAAAAATTATCATCAACTCCAAAACTTCCGTAATGGCAGATTTTTTCCAAGACTTAGGAGTAATATCGACTTACAGTGAACTCAGGGCTGTTTCATTCTAAACTGTGCCATTTTATGTATTGACGAAGCTACGTCATACCAATTTTATAAATGTTTGCTACAAATATTAATACTGTTTCTAGTAGTCAATAGTCAGTAGTCAGTAGAAGTAGTTATTATTATCATTTTTTGCCCTCAAACAATCTATTTGAACAAATCTGCATCTGACTAAACTATTTTAGTTGACTAAACTATTCGTAACATTCTTTTTTCACGCTTGGTATTATTTCAAGCTTTAGGAAATATATCTTTTGTAAGCATTCAGCTATTAGGGTTCAGCTCTCAGCTTTTTGATAAATCAAGGAAGCAAAAGACATAGTTCTAGATATCCATTTCTACCACATCCTTGAACCTATCCCACTAATAATATTTTTGCTGAAAAGCCCAAATATTGTTAAAGATAAAAACGAAAAATCTAGCTTTTCAGGAAAATTTTACTTAAGTAAATAAGCATTTTTAGAATAGTCGAATAGGTTGTTCTTTAAAGGTAATTAAGCTGATAGCTGATAGCTGAGTGCTGAATGCTTACTATCTTTTGCTCTCTGAAAATCAATAAATTCATTGCCAAAATCTAGAATGAAATGACCCTACAGTTAAGCAGAGAAAAAGTATTGCTGATAGTATAAGATAAAGTATTTACTTTGAAATTGTCATTTGCCGTGACGCACTACGCAAATAAGGCGCGGACATTGATAAATGCTCTATCCTCAGTCAGGGATTACTTCAGACTTCTAACTTCTAAATTTTGACTTTTGACTTTTAACTTCTAATATCAAATCCGCTTGATTCGGTATTAAAGAAATGTTCAATTCACGAGCGCTATTGCTAAATCTTTCTAGCTTTCCCCATCTCCCCACACTCCCCACCCGGACCACACTATTATTATTTAATTAGACCAATGCTACCGGATTTGATATAACTTGTGCGTAGCGCTATAGCTCTTGCAAAAATATTTCAATAAGTATATATTTTCATATGTGTAGATATACCAATCGAAGCAAACGTTAGAACATTTATAAATGCTCAAACTTAGTCAGGGATTACTTCTAAATTCTAAATTCTAAATTCTAAATTCTAAATATGGCATTCTATAACCATGATTCACTTAAGTCTGAACTTAACCAAAGAGGTTGGCGTTTAACTCCTCAAAGAGAAACTATTCTACAGGTGTTTCAACGTCTACCTCAAGGCAAACACTTAAGTGCGGAAGAAATATATCATCTGTTGCTACATCAACAGGAACAAATTAGTTTGTCTACCATTTACCGGACACTACATTTATTGACCAAAGTAGGTATTTTGCGGGAACTAGAATTAGCCGAAGGACATAAACATTATGAGATAAACGCCCCCAACCTTCGTAAACATCACCATTTAGTCTGTCTTCAATGTCATAAAACCTTTGAGTTTAATGATGATTCCATACTGAAAATAAGTAAGAAGCAAGCTCAAAAAGAAGGTGTTGAAATGTTGGACTGTCAACTAACAGTTCATACTATTTGTATTGAGGCTTTACGCAAAGGTTGGCCTGCTTTAGTAGCTAGCAATTGGTCTTGTCCAAGAACTAACTTGGGAATCAAGTCTAACTCAAATCATCAAAAGGCAACTTTGGAGGAGGAGGAGGAACTACCAAACGCTCAATAATAGCTTTATGACTCTCCCGGTTAGTTTGGACTTCTGCAGCGATCGCCTCAAACTTAACTTCCAAACAGCCATAAGCAATATCCAGTTCTGTAATTACCTCTAGTTGCCCCATTCCATTCGGAATAAAATCAGTTAACCAACGTGGTCCAGCTACTATTGTTTGAGCTTGGCGATCGTAAACCCAAATCTTAACATAAATCCTAGGTAAACCTTCTGGTAATTTCACCCTCACTTTTACCGCTCGTCCCGCAATAACATCTTTACCCAGAACTTCTAAATCAGGAACTGGCAATGGTTGTTCATCAGGTAAAATATAAGGTTGTGTCGAAATTGATTCATCCTGCTGTTGAGAAATATTAGCTAAACCAAAATTCCATTGTTTCTCTTGGTTTGGCAAAGTTTCTTCTAGTTGTTCATCTTCGACCACAAATTCTTGCGCTTCCCAATTAATTTCATCATTATTGCCACTAGCAAATTCCTCATCATCAACCATTACACTTATAGAATCATTATCCGGCAATTCCTCTATTTCAGTTTTCTGCTTAGACTCTGATGTATTCTCTAATTCTGTACCATTGTCTGTTTCCTCCGTTTCTTGTAAAGAAGAAGCCTTCATCCATTGCAACAACTCAGAATCATTAATCAAGGAATAAGCCTTTGAAAAGAATCTATCCTCCAACTTCAAAGCCTTAAAATCCTTGTTTGTAGGATCAAATTTTGTCGGAAAGGCTACAAGATTTTGCTTACTCTCAGGTGCTTCTTCCTCTTTTTCATTAAGAGTTTTGGACTCTGACTCTTTTTCTGGTTGTAAACTTGTCCGATCTTCAGACTGATCTGAATCTTTCCAAACATCATCTACTTGATCTGAATCTGTGAGAGAATTTGATTTTATTAACAAATCATTGATCTGATTTGCATCTTTGGCCATATTATCCGGTAGTGGATTTCCAAATGTTGGTAATTCTAGTGATTCGGAATCTGATTCACCTGTGCCAGATTTATATATTTGTGGTGGTAAAGGTTGCTCTTTATCTGTTTTCTGCTCTGGTTGACTCTGATTGATTTTTTCTACCAATTCTAGAAAAGAAGGGGGTTTTTGCTCTGGCTTTCTTGCTGCTAAAGTTTTTGTTTCTAGAGTAGTTCCCTGATGCTCATCTTCAACAAAATTATCATCAATTACTGCTAATAAATTCTGCAGTGGGGCTGTAATTGTGAAAGATTTATTGGCTAGAGTGTTTGTGCTATCTGTGAGGATAATTTGTCCTAATATTAGACGAGTTTTAATATTTTCCGGCACATTAATTGTACAGGCAAATACAATAGGTGTTACTTGCTCTGGTAGAGTTTGCTGTACTTCTATTAAAATTTCTGAAGTTTCAGGATTACGCAAACAAATTTTTAAGTTTCCATTGACTATCGGAGTATTATTCTCTGCAATAGCAGAATCTTTTTTTGTTAAATTATTCTGCAATGGCAGGTTATTAAAGTCTTCATTAGATGGAATATTCTGATTTTGATTATCAAGAATTATCTGACCAGATATAATTAATGCTTCACCTGGTTTAGTAATGTAATATGCTTGATCTAAGGTTAGCTCTAAAGGGAAATTTACAATAGAGTTAGTTTGGGTATTAGTATCTGTATCTATATCTGTTTCTTGATTTTGCTCTAGTTCTATTTCTTTTTCTTTCTGAAGTTGCCCTAATATTGATGAGTTATTGATTAGAGTTTCAGTTAGTTCTTTTAATTTATTCTCTATATTTTTGACTTCTTGGTTTTGACTTTGAATATTTGGCTGTTCTTGTTCATCACTATCTAGTAAATCAGCGATATTTTCCATACTTTCTGATTCTTCTGATAATGCTTGTGATTCATCTTGAATCTGACCATCCAATAATTCTATTTCATCTGATTTAATTACCTCAAGTTTTGGCAATTCAGGATTATTTTTGACTGTATTTTCCTCTAGATTAATTGCCACTTCATCTGTGTCTATTTGACCAGAAAAAAAGGATATATTTTCATTAGTAATCAAATCCTTTGGCTGAGGTGGGGAATCTGCTACTATATATAGTTCGTGATTCTGTGGTTCTAGTTGTTGTGAAAAATCTGAAGTATCATACTCAGTGGGCAATACTTCTAGATGGACAATATGTTGCTTTGTTTCTTTTGATGATGTGGTTAATTTAGCTTGACAACGAAATTCCCATTTACCAGGCTTGAGGCGGGTAAAGGGGATAATAGATATGAGACCTTGAGAGTGGGTACGACTAGAACGTTTATGGACTCGTCTTACAGGTGGGATTTCTTCAGTATAATCGTGAATAATCCGAATTTGGACCTCTGTATTGGCTATATGAGTATTCGCCACAATGCGATAGCGACCTTCTAGAATTTCCACATCGGCTGATTCTAAAGGTAGCCAGGTTTGGTCGCCCTCTTTCTGTAGCAAAAATTCCCAGTCTGACATCTACGGCTACAGCTTTACTTTACAAAATATATATTTTTAAGTTTATCTCAGATTATTAGTTATCTGGATAATTTTAGAGGCTAAAGTCATAATTTTTTTAATCTTAATATTTAATTTGTTTTTTAATATCACAAATCATTATTTTTGTCAAGATAAAATATTTTAGCAAGGTCGATCTCCCATCCCTGTTATCAATTTTTAAAGAGGTAATTATCCATTATTCATTATCCATTATCGATTAATGAAGAATCCCAACCCAAAGTTGTTTCTATTTCAGTTGCTAGAGACATAGGGTCGAAGGGTTTAGTAATTACTCCATTTACTCCCAACTCAAAAAATTGACGCCGATCGTCTGAACTAACTTTTGCTGTCAGGAAAATTACTGGAATCTGCTTAGTTGCTTGATTAGCTCTTAATTCTTGAAAAGTAGCAAATCCATCTAGTTCAGGCATCATTACATCTAAGAGAATAGCATCTGGTTGTTCTAGTTCTGCTTTAGCAATACCTTCTCTACCTGAACTACCAGTAATTACTTGCCAACCACCAACCATTTCTAAACTCAGTTGGGCAACTTCCCTAATATCATCTTGATCGTCTATTAGTAAAATTCGTTTTTTTGTCATCCAACTTCACCCTAGAAAAGTATTAGCTTATAGCACTACAAAAAAGTCTTAGGACATTTTGATATCTCCAGAAAATAAACTTGCTCTTCATTTAGTATAAGTAAGAGAAGTAAAATTTACTCAAAAAATCATTTTCCGTGCCTTTTTCCTAAAAAGATCTTTCCTGCTCCCTATTCCCTATTCCCTATTCCCTACTTTTACAACTTTAATCCAAAATTGGTAAAGCGACAAAAAAAGTGCTGCCCTTTCCCAAAGTGCTTTCTGCCCAAATTTGGA
>NZ_JAAHGT010000165.1 GCF_010672385.1 Okeania sp. SIO2F4 | reverse complement strand
TACTACTAGTAAGGTCTCTTGCGGCTTAACTGCTGCTTTAATTCTGGCAAGTTCTGCCATCATATTTTGGTCTATCTGTAGCCGACCTGCTGTATCTATAATTACTGTATCTATACCATCTGCTTTGGCCTTCTCTACTCCTTTTTGAGCAATTTCTACAGGGTCTATATCTGTACCTAATTCAAATACGGATACATCTATCTGTTTGCCTAGAGTAACTAACTGGTCAATAGCAGCTGGTCTATATATATCAGTAGCTACTAGCAAAGCACTCCGGTTCTGCTTCCGTAAATGTAGGGCCAACTTAGCTGAGGCTGTGGTTTTCCCTGTTCCCTGTAAACCTGCCATCAGGACAATAGTTGGCGGTTGGTCTGCTTTTGCTAAGGGAGTGTTGGTTTCTCCCATTACCTGTGCTAGCTCATCGTGGACTATTTTGATGAACTGTTGGTCTGGTCTTACTCCTGTTAATACATTTGCTCCTTTTGCCTTGGTGCTTACCTCGGCTATAAAGTCTTTCACAACTTGTAAGTTAACATCTGCCTCTAATAGGGCGCGACGTACTTCTCGCAGGGCTTCTTGTATATTTGAGTCTGTGATTTTGTCTTGACCCCTTAGTTTTTTCCAGGCAACTTCTAAGCGGTCAGCAAGGGCATCAAACATAAAGCAATTTCAGCTAGCTAGTAGTAGTTTTTCATTATATATCATTTGACAAGTTTTTGTATTTTTTTCCTGATTTTTTTTAGTGTTTATCTTTGATTTGGTAGTTCCCAGCTTTGTTTTCTCAATTAACTGCTTTTTATCTCGATCTTTCATGTGTTGCTCATCCCAAACTTTAACAATATATAATTTGATTCATGCCTTTCTCTCGTTTCCACAGGGTTAATATCTATCCATAATATTTTCTGCTCAAACACTTAGACAATTTATATTGTAGGGTTTTTGCTGCCAATAAAGTTTTCTCTATATTACATATTATTATATAAATAATTAAGTATTTTAGGAGGTCTTTTCATCCTCAAGTTTGCAGTTAAAATTTTGATCGCATATTTTGAGCAAAAAACAACTCTAAGTTGAGATTTTTTTTGAGCAAGCTAGAAACTCGTTTACCTTTGATCAAATTTATACTGTTAGCAATAATTTTCTAATCTATTTTTTTTCCTACATAAATCGTAACTTTTTTAACTTCAATTCACTCATAAATTGAGCAAAATCCTTGATTATACTGCTAGAGTCAATAGTCTTATAGTCGATGATAGTTAATGAGGGAGTGCTTTCCTTGCCTCTGATTTAAGTTGGAGCTTGAGAGTTTAGCTTATTCACCTCTTCATAAATCTAGATTCTTTGGTACTGTTCATTAATGGATAATGGATAATTACCTCTCCCTAAAACGGATTGGATTGACGCGGAGCGTGAAATTTTTTTCTTCTCAAGGCGATCTTGAAGGTCAGCGAGGAGACCTCGCCGTCCCATCCTAGGTGATGCTCCGCTTTCCGACCGCTTGTTTCTCCTTTAAAAGGCTTTTTACCTTAATTATTCGGTAAACAAGTAGTAATTTTTCTAATATGTCTCCTGATAATGGAAGGGATATACCGATCAATATTATTACTTCTACTAGAATATGGTCTATCTTAACACAAGCAAAACAATTTGTAAATATCGGCATACCAATTTCATAACATTATTTTATACCAATTTTATCAAACATTGCTAAAGTGACAGAACACCAGAGTTAGGAACAGCTTAAATGGGAGCGGAAAAAGAGAATTATTTGACATCTTCCTCGGCTGTCAGGCGCGGAGATTCCTACGGAGCGTGAGCTTCTTGGGTGAGTTGACGTTTCACAGACTGCTGCTACCTTGAGGGTAGTCTTAAACTTGCCTCCAAGTCGGTTTTTTGTCTCGGACTGCCCGCCCGCGACTGATATATTTATTGCTCCATTTTAATCAATGATAACATATTTATTGAAACACCCATCAACTAAAAAGTCGCTTTATAAGGGCGAGGCAAAAGACCCAATTCTTCGGTAAAAAAGGTTGAATTTTTACAATTGCTGCCAAGTCTAAAGTATTGGGCTAAATGCAGGAATCACAGATTTATAATATAAGTAATATCATGTCTGGTTTAATACTTACAAATAAATAATTAGAGAACAGTTTAACTAGGATTTATAGTAAATATTGAGCAAATTAGTAGTATGAGGAGCCCCTTTCCTAATGTGCTGTGTGCAGAATTCATCTGCTCTTTAAATATTAATCTTTCGGGTCTAACGGCAGTACCCAGCACATAATTTATAGGTAGGTAATTCAATAATTAATAATTAATTATTAATTAATTCGCGCCTTGAAGCCTCCCCTTGGATAGGGGAAAAAGCGGTCGGAAAGCGGAGCATTCCGTCAGGATGGGATGGCGAGGTTTCCTCGCCATATCAAATCTCCCAAAAGAGAAAAGTGCTCTTGAATTTCCCAATATTCAATTCCCGAACGGTTAAAACCTTCTTGTAATTATCAAGTTCGCCATTATCAATTATCAATTAATGAACTCTCCTTGAAAGCGGATAGGATTGACTAATCATGAAAATTTTTCCTTCTCAAGGGGAGATTGGATATGGGGTACTTCGGAGCGGTTCTGCATTCAGAGGGAGACCTCCCTATCCTATCCTACGGAATGCTCCGCAATTCAAGTCGGCGATAGCTGAAACGACCGCTCTCTTGGTCGATTGGATATGGCAAGGTTTCCCGCTCTTGCAGAGCCGCTCCGAAGTACGCCATCCCACCTAGGTCATGCTCCGCTTTCCGACCGCTTGTTTCTCCTTTAAAGAGAGGCTTTTTACCTGAATTTTTCGGTAAGAAGGCGCAAAAAGACCTCAGTATGTAACGAAAAGTAAAGTTTCTCAAAAACCTTTTCCCTTCAGGATAGCTGCCCTCTGTACGTCGCCAATAGGTCGTCAATCTGACGGTTTCCCCACCTCTACCTGGCTTTTGATAACGATAATTTTTAACGCCGACCTACTTAGGCCAAATTATTTATATATTTACTACTCAGATATATTTTCTGTTTTGGAAATCAGTGTAATCCATATTCTATATTCACAGAGATTTTCTGAAGCTACTATCAATCACTGTCTCAGGACAATAGTAAACTAGCTAAATAACAAAAGTTACTATTAGAAAATTCAGCATTTTTTCGCTCTAACTTAAACGGTAAATTTAGATCATGTTCCGTTGATTAGTAATAAAAATATAGGAGTCATAAGTGATTTTTAAAACTGCAAAAATATACATAATAAATATGAAGTTATTACCCATATTATCTATTCCCAGTCAAGCTATTCCCTAATTTACATATATTTTATATACACGAACAATAGGGATTGCTATACATAATTAAGAATATATTAGGAGATAATTTCTATGCTGTAGCTCTAGATCAATAATTTCTCTGAGTTTGATTTATCTTTGACTAGCTCACTCTTCTTTATCTATAATTCCTAGTCTCAAAATTTTGTTGTGTAATAGAACTAACAATTTTTGACACCAGAGATTTTTTATGGTAGATTAATTTATCATCACCAATACTATTAAACCTAAAAATATTAATATTACACCACAAAATGAAACTAGAATCACATCAGTTTATTCGCTATTTTGAACCTGAGCAAGCTGCACAAATTTCTCGGATTGCTATTATTAAAAAATTTAGTCCGCAAGAGATTATTTTTGAAGAAGGTGATGATTCAGATTCTTTATTCTTAGTTCTAGAGGGTGAAGTTAAAGTTACTAAAAAGAGCGGTGAAGGTAATAATTATGTTGTGATTACATCGGTTGAATCAAATGGTTATTTTGGGGAATTGGGGATTATAGATCAACAGCCAAGGAGTGGTAGGGTAGTTGCATCTCAGGAAACAATTGTAGCTAAAATTTATTATGACTCTATAATAGATATATTAGCTAATACAAAAGGAGATGTTGTTTTAAAAATATTAAGTATTTTATCTCAAAGACTGCGGAGTGTGACGACTGAATATGTCAATCAATTAGCTTATAAAGAAAAAATGACTTTGATTGGAGAGATGCTCAATACTATTATTCACGATTTTAGAAGCCCTTTTACTGGCATTCAATTATCAAGTTCAATGTTAAAAGAACTTCATCCCGATCCAGAAAGTCAAGAGTGGTGTGATTTAATTTCTATGCAAGTTCAGAGAATGTTAAATATGGCGGAAGAAGTGCTGGCTTTTTCTCAGGGAAATACAACATTACACTCTCAGCCAATTGATATAGCCAACCTCTTACAAAATTTTGCTAAATTAAATCAGGTTTATGTTGACTCTGCTTTTGTAGAATTGATAGTTTCTGTTGAAGAGGGTTTGATCATAAATGCTGATGAAAACAAAATAAACCGCGCCCTACAAAATTTATTAGCTAATGCTTTAGAAGCTATCAATCAATATGAAGGCAAGATAGAAATTAAAGCTAAGAGAAAAGAACGATGGGTTGAAATTATATTTTCGGATAATGGAGCTGGTATTCCTAAAGAAATTCAGAATAATTTATTTGAAGCTTTTGTAAGTTATGGAAAACAGGGTGGTATAGGGTTAGGAACTGCTATTGTTAAAACAATTGTTGATGCTCACGGTGGAGAGATTTTTTTTGAATCAACTCTAGGCAAAGGTACAACTTTTTACCTTCGTTTTCCCCTAGCTACAAGGTAATTAATAATTAATAATTAATAATTAATAATTGATAATTTATACATTAATATTTCTTGCTAAATATTGAATTTTAACTTGCGATTTAAAATAAGGTGACTGACGATTTTGACGATAATTTTACATTTCCATCTGCTGATATTGAAACTAATGCTACAGACACAGAAAATGTTTTATCTATAGCAGCTTTAAGAAAACAAGCTATTCAAAAAATTTGTTCTAATTTGAGGCCAGGGCAACAACAAATGGCTGACTGGCAAGGGGGACCTTTGGCAGTATCGGCAGTTCCTGGGGCAGGAAAATCTTATGGTATGGCAACAGCAGCAGCTTTAGCGATCGCTCGTTATAAATTACATAGTTACTATCAATTAATTGTTGTTACTTTTACTCGTTCGGCAGCTACTAATATTAGAGTTAAAATTCGCCAACAATGTTTAGAGGAATTATCTTTACCTAAAGGCAGTTTTGAAGGCAGTTTTGTTGTTCATACTTTGCATGGTTTGGCTTTAAGTATTGCTCTACGTCATCCTGAATTATCTGAGTTAGATTTAGAAAATTCTAATTTAATTTTGCCTACTCCTAGCAATAAGATAACTCGCAGTTGTGTAGAAAGTTGGATTGCTAATAATCCGAGACATTATCAACTTTTAATTGAAGGAATTCAATTTGATGGAGAGGAAACGGAACGTTTAAGAAGGCAGTCAGTTTTAAGAACTGAAGTATTACCTCAATTAGCTTGGAAAGCTATTCAACAAGCAAAAAGTTCTGGTCTTAAACCTGAAGATTTATGGCAACTTCGAGACAAAGCAAATGATAATTATCAACTTTTGACTATTGCTGCTAATTTATATCAAACATATCAGGAAATTTTGAGGGAACGTCAATTAATTGACTATGATGAAATGATTTTGGCAGCTTTGCGAGTATTGGAAAATGAAAGTGCTAGAAAAATGTGGCAAAATCAGGTATTTGCGGTGTTTGAAGATGAAGCTCAAGATTCTACTCCTTTGCAAACTAAGTTATTGGAAATACTGGCTACATCTAGTGAAAATAATGATAGTAATTTAGATTTTAATTCTCTTGCTCAAGATCAAAGATTATCAAAATTAAATAATCTAAATCTGATGCGTGTGGGAGACCCAAACCAAGCAATTAATTCTACATTTACCCCAGCAGATCCAATAGATTTTCGGCGGTTCTGTGAAGAGTGTGAGCAGTTAGAAAAATTGGCAGTTATGGAACAAGCAGGTCGCAGTTGTCAGATAATTATAGATGCGGCTAATTTTGTTTTGAAGTGGGTAAATAATTCAAACTTAGCAGGAAAAGAAAAACCTTTTCGAGACCAAAATATTCATCCTGTAGAAGTTAAAGAATCAGGAAGTAATAATAATCCTCTAGCTACTGGTAGTGGTTTAGAAATATATGAACCTAGGGATATTTATCAAACACTTGAATTGATGGGTAAACGCATAATTAGTTTGTTTAAAGAAAATCCAGAAGGTAAATTTGCTGTATTAGTACGAGAAAATAAACAAGGTCAATTTATTGCAGATACTTTTACTAATCCTGGAAAGTATGGAGTTGATATTGATTTAGGAAAATATGGTATTAAAATACATGACGTTTCTCAAGGGGCACGTCACTCTCAAATTCCCGCAGAAATATTAGCATTAATACAATTTATTGACCGCCCTCATTCTCCAGATTATTTAAAATCTGCTTTAAAAGTTTTAGGCGATCGCCACTTAATTCCGCAGGAAGATTATAATTCTTTTGCTTCTCAATTAGAGCAGTTTCTTTATCCTGGTCCTCTCGATCCATATCAATCAGAAAAGGTGCGTAAATGTCGTGATTTTTGTCGTAGTTTGCTTAGAGCAAAATCTGAATTACCTTTATATCAGTTAATTTCTTTTTTGGCTTTGGCATTAAATTATGAACAGTCAGATTTGGCAACTGCTGATAAGTTGGCTGAAAGAGTTGCTAAACAAATTGCTGGTAATAGTTCGATGAATGCCATGTTAGAAGTGTTAACTGAAATTGTGAATTCCGAGAGATTTGAATCTGTAGAAGTTGAGGAAAATTCCGAGGAATATTATACTCGTCCTCAGCAACTTACTATTATTACTATGCACAAGTCTAAGGGATTAGATTGGGATTTTGTCTTTCTACCTTTTTTACATGAAAATATAATTCCTGGTAATTTACGAGTATTACCCCAGGCTAATTTTTTGGGAGATTTTGACTTAGCTGAAGTGGCAAGAGCGCAAATTCGTGCGAGTTTACAAGGGGAAGATTTACCCGATATTTCTCAAGCTTGGGAACAGGCAGGATATTTAAAAATGGCTGAAGAATTTCGGTTATTATATGTGGCAATGACTAGGGCAAAAAAGTTGTTGTGGATGTCTGCTGCGAAGTTAGCTCCTTTTACTTGGAATAAACCAGAAAATTTACAAGCACAAAAACCTTGTCCGGTTTTGTCTGCTTTAAAAACTGAGTTTCCGGATCGAGACTTCAGTTGTTAAATTTTAGGGTGCGTTACGGCTAACCTCTAACGCACCATGATTAATTCAAAAATCATGTAAAAAATTGACGATTGAGTACCAGATTAATTTAAAAGTAATATAAAAAAATGTCGAAATCAGTCAGAAAAGGTGTGTAAATGTCGAGATTTTTGTCGTAGTTTGCTCAGAGCAAAATCTGAATTACCTTTATATCAGTTAATTTCTTTTTTGGCTTTGGAATTAAATTATGAACAGTCAGATTTGGCAACTGCTGATAAGTTGGCTGAAAGAGTTGCTAAACAAACTGCTGGTAATAGTTCGATGAATGCCATGTTAGAAGTGTTAAGTGAAATTGTAAATTCTGAGAGATTTGAATCTGTAGAAGCGGAGGAAAATTCAGAGCAAAATTATACTCACGAACGGCAACTTACTATTATTACTATGCACAAAGCTAAGGGGTTAGATTGGGATTTTGTCTTTTTACCTTTTTTGCATGAAAATATAATTCCTGGTAATTTACGAGTATTACCCCAGGCTAATTTTTTGGGAGATTTTGACTTAGCTGAAGTGGCAAGAGCGCAAATTAGGGCAAGTTTACAAGGGGAAGATTTACCAGATATTTCTCAAGCTTGGGAACAGGCAGGATATTTAAAAATGGCTGAAGAATTTCGGTTGTTATATGTGGCAATGACTAGGGCAAAAAAGTTGTTGTGGATGTCTGCTGCGAAGTTAGCTCCTTTTACCTGGAATAAACCAGAAAATTTACAAGCACAAAAACCTTGTCCGGTTTTATCTGCTTTAAAGGATGAGTTTCCAAGTTGTAGGGTGTGTTAGGCGCTAGTCGTAACGCACCATAATTAACTCAAAAATCATCTAAAAAATTCATTATCAAGTACCATGATTAATTTAAAAATCATATAGCGCTACGCGCTAGGGAATAGGGAATAGGGAATAGGGAATAGTAAACGGTTAAAAGGTTTCAGGGTTTAGAAATGTCCTAACCTTAATGCGTAGTGCTATATAAAAAAATGGTGCGTTATGCTTCGCTAATACACCCTACTAGACTACTTAATAATTCAGGTTTACCACAATTTATTAAAATAGTAATATACCTTACCAGTATGGGAATTCCTATAATAAAAATATAATTTCACAACAAAATTAAAATGAACAATTCATTTGATAATTTGGCAAATCAAGATAATAGTCTAAGTGACAATTCTGGTTTACTTAATAACGATGATTTATCTTCAACTCTGGATGAGATAAATCAAGACTTAAACCAGAATTTGACCGATAGTTTCCATGGGCAACAGCAATTCTACTATCAAAATTCAAGTATAGGTTTAGGGGAAAATCCAGACTTGGCTCAAAATGATTTTTCATCCGATAATTTGGCAAATCAAGATAGGGGTATGAGTGATAATTCTGGTTTACTTAACAATAATGATTTTTCCTCAACCCCGGATGGCATAAATCAAGATTTTGGTATAGATTTTTCTGGAATAAATTCTGAATCTCCATTACCAGAAATTTCTAACTTTCAGCAAGAGCAAAATAATTTAAGTTTAAGTTCTCAGACTTTTGAAAGTCAAAATATGAGTCTATCTAGTCATCATTTGGAATTTAATTCATCCACCACTGCTGCATATAATTATAATGACAGTTCTCCATATACAACCATAAATGATTCTGGCAGTATTTATCTACATACAAGCAGGTATCCTTATGGTCATTATGAAGGTTATTTAAAAGGTCGTGAAGTTTATAATTCTAGTCATTATTATCTAGGATATGCAGGTACAGACGGCAAAGTTTATGATAACCATAATCATGCAGTTGGTTGGGTAGATAATAACGGTAATGTTTATAATAATGGAGGTTGTAAAGTTTACCATACTAGCAGAGGAGTGGTTGGTGCTGCTGCCTATTTATTATGTTCCTATTACGGAGGAGCAAATTAATTTTTGGGAAGTAAGAAGGAAGAAGGAAAAAGGAAGAAGGAGGAAGGAAAAAAATAACTTAATTCAACCTCAAATATTTGTGGGAGTTTAGAGATTTTGGAGAATTGTTTGGAGACCAAACCTCCATAATCTAGGTTAGGTTGAGGAATCTTGAGTGGAGGCGATCGCCTAGATAAATCTAACATTAGAAAAGTAATCTCTCAGAAATTAAGATTGCTTCGGGGTTATTTTCAATAATAATCAGAAATCTTCTCCTCTCAATGACAGATAGTGTAGGTTGGGTTGACATCCGGAAACCCAACATTTCTTAAACTTTTTGAACCTACTAAAATTTTCAATAATAATCAGAAACTAAGATTGCTTTGGAGGTACTTTCAATAATAATCAGAAATAATATTCAAATATTCCCCCTCCCAATGACAGATAAGGAAACCCAACATTTATCAAACTTTTAAACCTACTAAAAATTTCAAATTACAGGAGAAACTAAGATTGCTTCGGGGGTACTTTCAATAATCATCAGAAATCTTCTCCTCTCAATGACAGATAGTGTAGGTTGGGTTTCCTTCGTCAACCCAACATTTACCAAACTTTTTGAACCTACTAAAAATTTCAAATTACAGGAGAAACTAAAATTGCTTCGCGGGTAATTTCAATAATAATCAGAAATTATGCGGAAATCTTCCCCTCCCAATGACTGATAATGTAGGTTGAGTTGACGCAGGAAACCGAATATTTATCAAACTTTTTGAGCATACTAAAAATTTCAAATTACAGGAGAGAAAAAATATGGTTTTACCTTTACTTCCCGCAGTTGCTGGCGGAGCTGTAATGGCATGGAATGGAATAGTTAATGCCTTTAATGGTGCCTCCGGTAGAACAATGCAAAAAAATTTAGAAGGGCAACGACTGGTTCATCAAAAAGAATTACAAGAAAAACAAAAAGTGGCTCAACTTGAGATTGAATATATGCGTACTATGTCTCAGATTAAGTTGCAGCAAAATAATCAAGCATTTCAACTAGACTTACAACAAAATAATCAAGAATTTCAGGCAGGAATAGAATATCAACGTCTTGCTCATCAAAAAGAATTACAAGAAAAACAAATCTCTGCACAACTTGACCTGGAAACTTATCGTCAAGAATTTCAAGCCAAAATAGTTGAGTACCAATGCCAAGAAAATCGGAAACTCCAAGAATTTATCAAAGCAGTAGATATGCAAATAGCCAAAAGTAACCAAGAATTTCAAACCTGGCTATTTCAACAACAAAAACAAGTACAAATAGAACTAGCTCAATATAACCGAGAAACTCAATTTTTTATCGCAGTATATCAACGAGAAGCTGCTCTAGAAATTGCAGCTTATCAACGAAAAAGCACCCAAGAAATCAAAGAATTAGACAACTGGCCAATCAAAAATTATCCCTGGCAAATACTTGAATACCATCAAGGTAGAAATCCTATTCCCGTACAAATAATACTCGCACCTCCAGAAATAGACTTTGACCGTTTTGAACATCTCAATAAAATTTCCACCTCCGCATTTCCTAAAGTAGAAAAACGCCTTTCCCAATCCTTAAAAAACTTCCTACAAAAATACTACCCCCTAGAAAACCAACAACGACCTACAGAACTAATAGACCACACTTGGGATAGTAACCGTTTTGCTGGAGGTAGTGCAGTTAAAGCCATATTTAGTCGCTTAAAATCTGAACCAATATTATTAATAGAATCAGAAGTAGATGGAGACTTGATTAATATTCAAGTTGCCTATTGGAGTGGGGGACAAGAAATATCTCCCTTCTACAAAACTATAATTTCTCACCTACATTATCCGAAAATTATCTACGAATTTGCAATTCAACGCGCTTTACATTGGGAAACGAATGTTAAACAGAAACTCTTGGCAAAAGGCAAAACCGAACAAGAGATAAATCAAAAATTTGGTGGAGATAATCCTTTAAACCTGAACATTTATAGAGAAAATCAAGAATTAGCAGCAGATGGAATAGAAATCGAATGTCACTACAAAACTAACAGCGAAGATTTTGGCAAATTATCAGCATTGTTGGGAGCATATCATAATATTATTGTCGCCCTATTTACTGACATCCATTATTTAATTACTACTAACTTATCGCCGAAGTTGCCAGAATTATTGCCGGAGTTAGAAACAGAATTTTCTGTAGATAAACGTCTGGCAGATGACCTATTTCAAATGGTGGTTGAAAGTTATATTGGCAGTCTCAGAGCTATGGAAAAAGACCGCTCGGAATTAGTACCTGAATTTGCTGCGGATATTGCTTTTGGTTTGACTGGTTTATCTAATCCTACTTTTGCAGAAAAAATGTTGGATTTTTCCCTGGAGTCTTGGCTAAATTCCCGTTATATTTCTGTGGAGAATGGTAGAGAAAAATTTGACATGGTGGCTGAAAATTTACTGCCTCTGGATCGGGAGTTTGTTATTAAGGTTAATCGCTGTTTGGTTGGTTTGGCTAAGGATAAAAATTTGAGTGTCATAAATTCTTGTTACCAGCGGGGAATTGAGAAATTTAATCAGGAAAAATATCAGGAGGCAATTATTGATTTTGGCTACGTTATAGATTTGAATCCTCAATTTGCTGATGGTTATTATCGGCGAGGTTTGACTTATATTAAGTTGACAAATTATCGAGAGGCAGTTGAAGATTTGACTCAGGTTATAGGATTAGATGCTAGTCATGCTCGGGCATATTATTATCGGGGTAATGCTTATTATAAATTAGGAGAATATCAGCAGGCACTTGATGATTATGACCGGGCGATAAATTTGGGTTTGAATGAAGCGGTGAAAAGTCGAGATATTGTTCTGGGTGTTTGGGAGGAAGTTAAACGTCAAGAGGAGGAAAAAAATTAGGCGGGAAGAAAGGGAAAGACAAGAAAGAGAGGCAGAAGAAAAAAGGCAGCGGGAGTCGAAAGGGGAAGTCTTTACTTTTGAAGTAGTTACTCTCAACAATTCTGGGAAAATTATTAATCGTACCCAGGGAAGTGCCAGGCAAAAAATTGAAGATTTGGGTAATGGGATTAAATTAGAAATGGCTTATATCCCAGGGGGAAGTTTTCTCATGGGTTCGCCGGAAAATGAAGCGGGAAGAGAAAGTTATGAAAGTCCGCAACATGAAGTTACTCTTCAACCTTTTTATCTGAGCAAATATCCTATTACTCAAAACCAGTACCAAGCGATTATGGGAAATAATCCTTCTAGCTTTAAAGGAGGAAGTCGCCCAGTAGAATGTGTGAGCTGGTATAACGCTGTGGAGTTTTGCATAAAGCTGTCTAAGAAAACTGGTAAAATTTACAGATTGCCCAGTGAGAGTCAGTGGGAATATGCCTGTCGTACTGGTACAACTACTTCTTTCTATTTTGGAGAAACTATAACGCCTGAGTTAGTTAAATACGACGGCAACCATCCTTATGGCAATTATTCCCCTAAAGGAATATATCGAAAAGAAACAACAGATGTGGGAAGTTTTCCTCCCAATGCCTTTGGTTTATACGATATGCACGGGAATGTCTGGGAATGGTGTCTAGATGTTTGGCACAATAATTATAATGGAGCGCCTACCGATGGAAGTGCTTGGGAAACTGGGGGAGATAATAGTAATCGACTGCTCCGTGGCGGTTGCTGGAACGGCATTTCTAGGGTTTGCCGGAGTGCCAGACGGAACTATCACTATGCCGACAAGCACAGCTATGTTAGGGGTTTTCGGATTGTGTCGTCTTCTCCAGTGGTTTCTGTCTTTCGTTCCTAGGATTCTTCCACTTTATTCTTTTCCCCTTTTGTATCTGTCCTAAATCCATCCGTGCATCCGTGGCAAAATCCTTGTCTGCTCTTTTCTTTTACCCTTTACCCTTGGGGGTGGGTTTATCTGATTAAATGTTGAGACTCATTAATTTAACGAGGAACCCGCCCCTACTATTGGAAAATTTTAGTTTAGTGGGTTGGGTTTAGTTCCTCAACCCAACATTGGAAAAGTAATCTATTGTACTTGTCATGGCGAGAAATTTTTGCGGAGCCGAGGGAAGCCATTTCAAAATTACCATTTCAAAATTACAGAGATTGCTTTGGGGGTTTTTTTTAGTAGAGGGTAAGAAATAATGGTGAAATATTCCCCCTTGCTATCGCAAAGCTACGCTAACGCAATGACAGTACAGTTGTCATTGCGAGGGGAGGGAAAAAATTTAGCTTTGGCTTTTCCAAATTAATACCCCGAAGCAATCTCCATCACAGA
>NZ_JAAHGT010000164.1 GCF_010672385.1 Okeania sp. SIO2F4 | reverse complement strand
TGATTAATATAGCCTTTCTAGTCATTGCGACTGAAACGGAGTGGAAGGAAGCAATCTCAGGGGTTTAGGAGATTGCTATCCTGACGGACTGCTGCGCAAACGCTGTCTATCGCAATGACAGCTATTCAATCGGATTTGATATGACTTGCTCAAGCGCAACTACGAGTCTGGATGTTGACGAGTGTTAATTTATTCTCTGCCTCCTAACTCTGTTCGCCTTCTGCGCAAAGAGCTGAAAAAAATTCTTCTGGACTATTATTGCCTGCCACCTGTTTCCAAATTTTACTAAACTCATCTTCTCCCAAGACTTTTAGTATCCGGCCGAAAGCTATTATATTTCTTCTAACCAACTGTTTATTATGTTCGAGGTCAATTTCTAAAGCTTGAATACGAATTTTCATTGTCTCAGTCCAATTTGCTTGTGCTTCTAAGGTTTTACCCAATTGATTGAGTGTAATTGAGACTCTGTACCAATCCTTTGCTGCATGAAAGACAGCAAACGCTTTTTGGAAATAAGCGGTCGCTTCATCAAACTGCCGTTGCTCATGTGCCACTCTTCCTAGTTGATGATATTCACCAGCAGCCTTGTAGAAATCCCCAGAATCTTCATAAATCTGCATAGCTCCTTGAAAATAGGCAATAGCCTTGGTAAAATATCGTTGCTTTTGTGCTACTATTCCTAGTTGGTGAAAGTCATAAGCAGCGTTGTAGAAATCCTCGACATATTTTCTAATTTGCAGAGCTTGTCGAAAATGTTTAATAGCTTCGGAAAACAGGCATTGCTCCTGTGCCACTCTTCCTAGTTGGTGATACTCACGAGCAGCATTGTAGAAATCTCCGGCATTTTCAAAAATCTGTATAGCTTCTTGGAAATTTTTAATCGCCTCATCGAACTGCCGTTGCTCCCGTGCTACCATACCTAGGTGGTGATACTCATCAGCAACATTGTAGAAATCTCCAGTATTTTCAAAAATCTGCATAGCTTCTTGGAAATTTTTAATCGCCTCATTGAACTGCCGTTGCTCCTGTGCCACCATACCTAGGTGGTGATAAGCAGCAGCTATCCTGCCATTAGCTGAGGAATCTTTGAGAGCAATTAATTCATCCAGAATTTCTTGATAGAGTGCTTTAGCTCCTTTCCAGTCAGCAACATCTAAGGCTTGGTTGGCATCCCCACCCCGCAAATATATCCAGAAATTAAAAGCATCTTTACCTTTTGGGTTTGCCTCTGTTAATTCTCTACCGAGCTGTTTAACTGCTCGTTGTTGCAGAGACCTAAGTTCAGGTTTACGAACCTGGCGTTTGTAAAGCTCCCCCAATGCTTGAAGAACTAACTGTGCTTTAGCCCATTCCTCTTGCTGCTCTGCTAATCGCAAGTTTTGCAATAGATTCGGCTCTTCAAATTGCAATACAAATGTTGCTAACTTAGCATTACCAATCAATTGTTGTTGGTAGTAATTCGCTAAATCTGCGTAAAAAAAAAGCAACCTTTTTTCCATTTTCTCAATAATCGCTTGAGCATAATTTTTCCCAAGTCTTTGGCGCAAGTACCAGGGAAGAGTGGGGTGTATTTCGTAGTAAGTTTCTCCCAAATACTCTATAATACCTGCTTCTACTGCTTCATTGAGAATTTTTAGCCAATCAGATTCTTGCAAGTTATTACCAAACACTGCCTGATATGCCTTTCCATTCTCACCATCACGATTTCCAGAAAATATTCCCAGCCATTCAGCATCAACACGCCCAGAAAAGAAACCCAAAAACGGCAAATGCTGACGCGCTCTATCAGACAATCTCTCAAAAGAATAATCCAACGAAACAGTCAAAGACTTATCTCTCCCTTCTCCCTCTGTATCTTTCAATCTATCCAACCCCTGTCGCAACCCATCAATCAACTGCTGCGGTGTCTCAGTTTTCAAATGTGGCAACACCACCCGCAACGACAACGGATGACCATCCAACAACTTCAACAACTCCAAATACTCTTCTGGCAACCCCTTCCGATCTACTCCCACCTGCTCCAAAATCTTACCTGCAAATTCCTGAGCATCCGACTGAGAAAGACCTTCCAATTTCAACAACCTGTAACCACATTCCAACCAACGCTCCTCACGGCGACTGGTAATCAAAACCCAAGTTTTCCCATTCCGCAACTTTTGCAGAAAATCTTTCAACTCTTCCCGCTCTGCTTCCGGCAACAACCCTTCATTTCCCGCAGGAAACCCGGCAACAGGTTCAAAATTATCCCAAATCAGCAGACAAGGTTGAGTTTGCAAATATTTCAAAACTGCCGCCTGCTGTTTATCAAAAGCATACTGGGAAAACTTATCCCCCCAAACTGCCCTACCAACTTGGTTAACAACCTGACTCAACCCCGCACCAGACTCAAAAGAACTAAAAATTATCTTCCCTGCACGACCTTGAGTATCTGCCAACCACCGGGCAAACCCACAGACTAACTCAGTTTTGCCAACTCCCCCAACACCTTGCAACAAGACAATATTATTTTGGCGAAACCCCCGCTCCAAACGCAAGATATCGTAGCTCCGCCCCACAAAACCATAAGCTCCAGGTTCCGGCAAATCTACCAAATTAGTGATTTTCGGCTCCTCCAGAAAATCATCCAAATCTGGAATATCCTCTGCATCCGTCGTCGTCGCCACAAACGGCGTGTAATTTTCCTGCTGATACAACACAGGCACCATCCAGTCAGCTAGAGGTAAATTACCCTTAACAGTTGGTCGCTCCCGTTTATTCAACATTTCCCGGCGCCCGGATGCCACCGCCCCATCCAGACTTGCACCATTCACCAAATCTTGATATAATCTGCCGATAAAATGTTTTGCACCTTCAGCATAAACACTATAACCCATTGCCACTACACCTTTAGCTCCCAGAGAAACTAACCGAGTTGCCACAGAAGAAAAACTACCTCCTCCCTCTTGAGCAGACTTACAAGCATTCAAAACAAAAATCGGCACGTTGCAGTCATTCAAGCTTTGAGCTATTTGGGCAGCAGTCACAATATCTGGCGTACCATCATCTTTTTCAAATACCAACACCCCTTGACCTTTACTACCAAAGGAATGCTGAAAACCTTGACTTTTCGAGTCAAAATTACCATGTCCGTCAAAATGCACAATGTGATAAAAACCTTTCTGAGCATTCAACTCCCGCTCCAACTGTTCAAAACTAGGAGGTCGTAATACTTTGAGATTAACCTGTTGTCGAATTGGTTGCAATACTTCCAACATAGGGCGAGCAATAGTCTGAAAACCAACATCGCGATCGTAAGGTCTGGCAATAACCAACAAAATATTCAATTTATCTTGAGGCATTGCTGGCATTTCTGCTCGCACGGCAAAATTACTCAAACTGCGATACATTCCTGCCAGAGAGGGAGCCAAAAATTGGTAATCTGGGGAATAAAGCAACTCCCAAGGTAAATTCAAAACTACTGGATCTTCCGAAGAAATAGCAATTTCACAAAATTCCAGTCTTTCTCTCGTAGCTTCCTGAAAAAATTCCCGTGTCTTCTCGTTGCTGCGAAATACCAACTCAAATAATTGTTGCCCCCATTCCTGCAACTTCGGTTCAATAATATTTTGTGCTTTATCGGGAAAAATGCCATAGGGAAATGCCAGATATTCTTCCAGATACCAACGCAAATCTGTCAGCGCTTGTTCGTCAAAAGGTTGATGGAAGGTGACACTAGGAGCAAAACGAGGATTAGCTTGTCCCCGTTGCCAAGAAAGTTGAATAGTGTCTCCTACATGATTAATAACTAATCTATTTTTAGCCATATCTTTTTGCTGAGATTTTAACTATCAGGTTGAATCAAGCTACTAAGAAACCGGGTTTATGCCTGATTATTTTTGTTCAACCAAGAAATTTAATAAACCCGGTTTCTGCATAAGTATTGAATCAAACCGCCAAGAAAACCGGTTTATGCCTGATTATCTTTGTTCAACCAGGAAATTTAATAAACCCGGTTTCTGCGTAAGTCCCGCCAAAATCAATATCTGCAATAATTTCTACATTTTCAATCAGTTATTTTCCTGTTAAATTGAAAAATTGATTTAATGGCCTAGGAGTTATTTTAATAGTGGACTGATATATCTAAAATGGTGCGTTACGACGGATTGTTAAATGGTTTTCACTGTCTATATTTTAGCCGTCTTTTCATGTCCGCTCTTAGCGGAAACGCACCCTACAAGTTTTGCTGGGAGTTATTTTAGTAATACAGTGAAAAATCTAAAAATGTAGGTTGGGTAGAACAAAGTGAAACCCAACAAAGTCAGAACTTACGCAAAGGCAATAATTGTATTTGAAATATCTAAAATAATCACCAAAAATACACAATAAGTAGTTTTGCATTCTAGTTGGGTTTCGGTTCCTCAACCCAACCTACGTTTATTGCCTACATATTATTTAAGAATCTGACCGATAAATTTGGCGTAATTGGTCGATAGTTTCCACAGTTTTGAAAGAGGCAAGAATTGTTTCTAAAACCTGAATATTTTCAATTGTATTAATCTCTGAAAATATCTCTTTTTCTGACTCGCCAAATTTCAATTCTAATCCGATTTCTATTCCAGAAAGTATTCCAGGTTGTTCACCTCTTTTAATTCCTCTTTATTCCGCAATTTGACAATAACATTGGGAATTTAACTCACCCATTCTACCCAAGGAATAGGAGCAATTCCAATTAGGCGTTGACTGCTAGTATCTACTTTTTTTATCATCATATAAATCTAGTTTATTCTGTCTGTTGAAAATTATCATAATTTTGTAGTTTGTCGTTGACTTTTTTATCTTAAATGTTCCTTTGAGAAAATGCTGTGACTATAGCAAAAATTAAGTCTCAAAAGCTCATATCTTATTTAGCTGAAACAATTCTGTAGCTTATGCTTTTAAGCTTTACTACATCCTATCCGCACCATTTTATAACAATTCCCAAAAGTAACGCCATACTTCGATAAAACTTCAACTATTAAGTAATTAGCTTAATTGAATTACTTTTTTATTAATTTAACCTAATTTAAAATTAATTACAACGTCCCGACTCGGATGCTTAGTCCCTACCTCCGACCCTACTTCCCTACTTCAATCAAGTGTAGAAAAATTTTTGAGAAATGGTATTAGATGTGTCGGTATTAGGATATCTGTCCTGACACTCTTAAGAAAAACAGTATATATTAATAATAGTAACAAATAAAACAAAAAACTTGACAATATCAAGCAACTATGATATTGAAAGCCAGAGGATTGAACAAAATGGAATTAAATTTAAGTATTAACCAACAAACATTAGAAGTTGTAGAATTAGGAGTTACTGAATATTTTCAACGCTCTGAAGGTCAATGGCATTCGGAAAGACGTTACTACACTTTACCTGAAGGGGATACCCAAGAAATAGTTAGTCACATAACAATCAAATTTTTAGAGCAAGGAAGTCCAGAGCTTATTGAATTAGCTCAACTCCATGAATTTGATAATCCTGAAACAGTAATGATTTGTGGTTCTCATGTCAGTTGGGTTAGTCAAGATTCTGTATCAGAAAAGAAACAGTCTGAAGGTTCAACAGTATTTGGGGTAAAAGGTTCAATTTTGTATCGCGATCGCGGTTTTGCGACAACTAAACCCATCATAGCTAAATATTACCTATCTGACCCTAACACATTATGTCTTAGAACGGAGTACAATGGGTCTGTATTTGAGGAAGAAATTAAACAAATAGGCCATAAATACCGGACACGGCAAACTATTATTTCCCGTGCTGGCGAACAAAAAATGATTGGTCAATATTTAGAAAAACGTATTTTAAATAATTAGAAAAGGTGAAGCGACGAAATTTTTTAGTCGGAGCAACGGCAATAACCTTAGCTGAATTTTTGGCAGGATGTGAAACACAAGCAGATTTAAAAATTAAACTGTTAAAAAACACTATTCCTGCTCAAATGGTGTCAAAATTTAAAGGGGAATTAACATCTTCCCCTAAGTTAAGTTTTCAACCTCAAGAAAGCTTGATTGAATTATTTTCTCTGCTGCAAAGTTGGCAGAGAAAACTTTTGTTAGAAAAACAGAATTTATCTGCAAATAAAACAGAAAATATAGATATTGCTAATCTGGTGACAATAGGAGATTATTGGTTAGCAAATGCTATTAAACAAGAGTTAATTCAACCTCTTAATTCTGAAGCTTTGCCAAGGTGGAATAAATTACCGAAAAAATGGCAAGAATTAGTCAAACGTAATAATCAAGGTTATGTTGAAACTCAAGGTAAAGTTTGGGCAGCACCTTATCAATGGGGTACAACTTTAATTGCTTATCGAGTTGATAAGTTTAAAAGTTTGGGATGGCAACCTACAGACTGGAGTGACTTATGGCGAGCAGAATTAAAGGGTAATATTTCTTTACTAAATCAAGCAAGAGAAGTTATTGGTTTAACTCTGAAAAAATTAGGTAAGTCTTACAATACTAAAAATATTGATAAGGTAGAGAATTTAAAATCGGAACTGGTTAAACTAAATCAACAAGTTAAGTTCTATAGTTCCGAGAATTATTTACAATCATTAATTATTGGAGATACTTGGTTAGCAGTTGGTTGGTCTAATGATATTTTACAGTTAGTAAAAACACGCAAAGACATTGCTGCTGTAGTGCCTCAGTCCGGAACAGCTTTATGGGCTAATTTATGGGTTAAACCTGTTGCTACTTCTGAGACTTCTTTAACAGAAAAATGGATTGATTTTTGTTGGCAACCCCAGATAGCTGAACAAATGTCACTATTAACTCAGATTACTTCTCCTATTTTACCAGGAATTAATACAAATGAATTAACTTCAGAAATTAACAATAATCCCCTTTTATTACCTTCACAGGAAATTATTGAAAAAAGTGAATTTCTCTATCCATTGACAGATAATACGATTGAACAGTATCGACAATTATGGAGAGAGATTCGTATGAATAGGGAGTAGGGAATAGGGAGTAGGGAGTAGGGGAAAAATTGATTAATAAGAGTACGATAATTTATTTTATTTTTTATTATTGGAAATTTTTATTATTGGAAATTTATGAAGACTTAGGCATAAACCGGGTTTATCAAGGAAATTTCGTGTCGAAAAAATACCAGCTTTTTTTATATATACCAAAAAGCTGAAAAAGTTAGCATTTTGGGCAGACAAGGAGAGAAAAATGAAATGATAAATATATCCGACTACCTCCTATATAATTCCTATTTTTCCTAATGACTCTCTACTCCCTACTCCCTACTCCCTACTCCCTACTCCCTACTCCCTAAAATTAAACAATATTGCCTCTAAATTTTGCAAAGCATCTTCAAAATTATCATTCACTAATTGTATATCAAACTCTGTAGCAGCCTCAAGTTCTTCAGTTGCTCGTTTGAGACGTTTAGCGATCGCCTCTTGCGAATCTTGTCCTCTCTTTCGTAACCTTTCTTCCAATTCAGCGGTCGAAGGTGGTAGAATAAATATTCGCAAAGCATCAGGAAAAGTATTTTGAATTTGTCGCGCCCCCTGTAGCTCAATTTCGAGTATCACTGACTTACCCTGTTTAATATTTTCAATCACTGGAAGAGTTGGTGTGCCATAAAAATTACCTGCATATTCTGCCCACTCTAATAATTCCTCAGTTTCAATCATCTGTTGGAATTTATCGCGGTCTACAAAAAAATAACTCTTTCCCTCTACTTCCCCTTGTCGAGGCGAACGGGTAGTAACAGAAATAGACAAAACTAATTCTGGATGGCGTTCTAATAAAGAGCTTAACAAAGTCCCCTTACCTACACCACTAGGTCCAGTTAAAACAATTAATTTACCACTTTGCATAATTTTCTATCATATAGCAGGGAATAGGGAAAAGTTGGAAAAACATTTCCGTCTTCTAAGTTTCATCATTAGTAATTTTCCTAACCAATTCTTTCTTGGCTTTAGTCCTAGCATCATTAATATTTAGTTATTAATAACTGATTGTGCAAAACCCAACATTAACTATTAAAACTTTAGTCATCTTTATGATTAAATATAAAGCGATGTGCTACTGTTTCAGGCTGAATTGAAGAAAGAATAACATGATTAGAATCTGTAATAATAACTGCTCTGGTACGTCGGCCATAGGTAGCATCAATTAATTGGCCTCTTTCCCTTCCATCACTAATTAGCCGCTTGATGGGAGCTGATTCTGGACTAACAATTGCAACGACGCGATTAGCAGAGACTATATTACCGAAACCAATGTTAATTAACTGGATATCCATGACAGATTACAATCAAATACAATAAACCTGTACGACTAGATCATCAATACAACATTTTTCACGCTACAGCGAGAAAAGACATGACAATTTTGATTTGGACAAATCAGGTTCTTTTGTACAACTCCTGTACGTTTTCCTCACAAAAGATACCTTACCTGACTCCTAGCGCAATTCAAAAGTTAAAATTCCCAACTCACTCACAGATGACTTTTGAGATTTAGCAATTTCCTAACCTAAATCTATAGCGATATAGTTTTTTGAGATACCAAATATAGCCTTATGGGTAAATCAGGAATCAAAAATAGAAAATTTAAAATCAAAAGTAATTATGACTAAGTTTTGAGATTTAGCAATTTCCTAACCTAAATCTATAGCGCTATAGTTTTTTGAGATACCAAATATAGCCTTATGGGTAAATCAGGAATCAAAAATAGAAAATTTAAAATCAAAAGTAATTTCTGGCTAAGTTTTGAGATTTAGCAATTTCCTAACCTAAATCTATAGCGCTATAGTTTTTTGAGATACCAAATATAGCCTTATGGGTAAATCAAAAATAGAAAATTTAAAATCAAAAGTAATTTCTGGCTAAGTTTTGAGATTTAGCAATTTTCCAACCTAAATCTATAGCGCTATAGTTTTTTGACATACCAAATATAGCCTTATGGGTAAATCAGGAATCAAAAATAGAAAATTTAAAATCAAAAGTAATTTCTGGCTAAGTTTTGAGATTTAGCAATTTTCCAACCTAAATCTATAGCGCTATAGTGTTTATAGGTTATGTTTAAACTTTAAAAACAAATATAATTAGATAATTATTCAAATTTATCAAAAATTGAGAAACTAAATTTAGATTTAGATAAAATTGAACATTTAACTTAGAAATTTTGATTCTAACCAGACTGTGCAACCTGTTGATTATACAACTCTTATGGCTTCTTGTTCCGAACTCCGCGCCCAATGGCTGCCGGCCAGGTTAGAACAAGTATATCAGCGCGATCGCTTTACCATTGCCATAGCCCTCCGAACCATAAAAAAAAGAGGTTGGCTGGATATTTCTTGGCATCCTCAAGCTGCCCGTATCTGTATTAGCGACCCTCCGCCCCGCATTCCTGATACATTTACTTTTAGTCAACAACTCAAACATCAATTAGGTGGGTTAGCCTTAATAACTATTGCTGAAGTTTCTCCTTGGGAAAGGGTTTTGGACTTCCAATTTGCGAAACGTCCTGGAGAAGCTCCTCTGTGGCATCTTTATGTGGAAGTTATGACTAAATATAGTAATGTTATTCTTACCACTGCCGATAATTTAGTTGTTACCTGTGCCCATCAAGTTAATAATCAACAATCTAGTGTCCGTCAAATTCAAACTGGTCAACCTTATGAACTTCCACCATCTCTGACTAACCCTATTCCTAACCTCCAAGAAACTCAAGAGCAATGGCAAGAACGAATTAGTTTAATTCCTCGTCCAGTATGGCGAAATGTAATTAAAAATTATCGTGGTCTGAGTAAAGCATTGGTAAAACCAATGATTGAAACTGCTGGTCTAGACCCAGAAAAATCTACAGATGACCTGAATTCTTCAGACTGGGAGAAATTATTTCTACTTTGGCAAAAATGGCTGAGAATTTTGGAAAAATTAGACTTTTCTCCTAGTTGGACATCTACAGGGTACAGTGTAACAGGTTGGGGAGCAATAGAATCTGTTAATACTGTCGGTGAATTAGTAAAGAGCTATTATACTCAACAGCTTAATCAGCAAGAGTTTCGTCAACTACATCATCAAATTAGTCAAAAACTTAATACTATTACGTCTAAGTTACAGCTAAAGGCCGATACTTTTACCGAGCGTTTAAAGCAGTCCGATGGGGCAGAATTGTTGCGATCGCAAGCCGATTTACTTATGGCCAATCTTCAAGAATGGCGATCGGGGATGAAAAATATCTCCCTTGCGGACTTTGAAACGGGGGAAGCTGTGATCATCAAGTTAGACCCAGAAAAAAATGCTGTGCAGAATGCCCAAAGTATTTATAAAAAGCACCAAAAGTTGAAAAGGGCGCGTATAGCAGTTGAGCCACTTTTGGCAGAAGTTCAAGCAGAAATTGATTATTTGGAACAAATAAACACTTTTTTGTCTCAGTTAGATAGTTACCGAAGTCCAGAAGATTTACAGACTTTGGAGGAAATTTGGGATGAGCTGATTCAACAAGGTTATCTTAACGCCCCAGAACATCATCACCAAGATAATAGAAAGGATACAGAATTTTATCGTTACCAAACTCCTGGTGGGTTGGAATTATTGATAGGTCGTAATAACCGTCAAAATGACTTGTTGACTTTTCGAGTGGCGGGAGATTACGATCTATGGTTTCATACTCAGGAAATTCCTGGCAGTCATGTTTTGTTGCGACTAGATGCTGGTGCAGTACCTGATGAGGTTGACCTCCAGTTTGTTGCAGATATGAGTGCTTTTTATAGTCGTGCGCGTCAAAGTGAAGTAGTTCCAGTGATTTATACCAAACCTAAGTTTGTTTATAAACCCAAGGGAGCCAAACCTGGCATGGTTGTTTATAAACAGGAGCAGGTTTTGTGGGGTAAGCCACAAAGTGCTGAAGTCCACATCACACAGAAGTGATTTTTTGTGGGTGTGTTAACATCCTCCTCAGCCTCAAGGTGCGGATATTCCTACCGAGGTTGAGCTTCCTCGGTGGTTTGACATTTCATTGGCTACTGCTTTTCATGTCGCGCAGCGAAACTTGACGGTAGTCTTACGCTGGCAGCCACGTCTGTTTTTTGTCTCAGACTGCCCACCCGCGACTAATATATTTATTGTTGCATTTTCATCATGGTCGTGTTTTGCACCATAGTTAATACCAATTCCCATGCATTAATGCTATACCTAGGGAACAGTTCAGTTATTAATTAATTAACACAGGCAGAATTACTTTTTTGCTAATTTTAGCTAAGTTAATGTTAATTATTCATATTTTTACTTCTCTGTACGGAAGTTGAATGCAAGGTCCCTACCTACTCCCCTGCTCAATAAAATGTAGAAAAGTTTTTGATAAATGGTATTATATATTCCCAATCTATAACTCAAAGGTATAACTTGCAACCTTTAAACCCACAGTAGGAAAAAGTTCGAGATGTTGGTTTCCAACGATTATAGCGGTTTTCCAAAATGTTGACTACAGACAAAATATAAGTATGTTTGAAGTTCAATAATTACCGAAAAGCGACGTTGAAAGCCCCCGTGTTTTAACCGGGGGATGAAAACAAGCGAGTCGTTTAGACTAGACAACTTTAGTTGTCCTGTGCTATAATTATCAATAAAAAGTAAGCAGAAGGCTAGGCATTGGCCTTAGCCGACTGTGTAGGGGCACTTTGACTTGTCCCCAAAGAATATATCTTTGGTCAGCTAAGAATAGACGAAGCAACACGGATTTATCCTGTTGCGTAGTATCAACTTAGAATCCCCTCGGCAAGAGCCAGGGGAGTAGTCAAAAACCTAATAGCTGTATTCTATGTTAATGAAAACCGCTATAATTACTCTGAAGTCACGACCATATTTTTCTGCTTTTCGTTCCAAAAAAAGTCGTAAATTTTCTCCATCCTAAATCACTAATACTTCTAGATAATTTACGATCTCTTGGGGGGCGTTCCCTCTCTTGGTCAGCGTTCCCTTGCGCCTGTCGGCGGCGCGGGGTCGCACCGCAAGCGAGCTGTCGGCGACGCGGGATATGACCGCTTGCGACTATCGTCGTCGGGGGGTCTCATCGCTTTTTCACCATGCCAGATACATTCAAATCTTCTAATACCAATTTCATAAAATATTGCTACAGTCATGACACAGGGAATAGGGAATAGGGAACACTTAACTGGGAAAGAAAAAAAGAATAAAAAAAATAGGAAAAAATGTTTGATTTTTACAATTTATGGAATTTATAATTTTTTATTGTAAGAATAAATCACATGTTTAAGATGTAACTTCCTATGGATGAATTTGGTATGAAATAATTCTTTGGTTTTTACTAATTATTGCAGACATAGCGATTGACAGTGGGGAAAATATCCCCCATAATACTTCTGGCCAGGAGGCAGATTCTCAAGCAAAAAAAATTCTCGTGAGTTTATCCTCGGTCTTCCCGACTTCCAACAGTTCACGCAGCGTCTGCGTCAAGAAAAGGCTGTTAAATTTTTTTTAATAAATTTCTCAATAGTTTGTTACAATAAGTACATACAACAAAGTGAGACCTATAACCCGCTAAACGCTGCGAACTTGGGAATGCGTAGCTAAAGGTTAATCTCACAGAAGTAACAACGGAATATTTTAAGACCTAGACCAGTTTTCCTAAACTGGTCTTTATTTTTTATTTAGGGCTGGCTGATTAACTATCAAAGCATTGACAGATCGAGGCAAGTCCCTTTTTGGGTCGAAAAAGCTAAAAAAGTTAGCATTTTGGGCAGAATAATTGCAGAAAAATCAAGGGATAATTCTTCGGACTACCTCCTCTATAATTCCTATTTATCCTGACTCCTACTCTTATCAAAAGACTTTTTCCGCAAACTCTATTTATTTATTATACCACAAAAAAAGCTTTTTGTAACACGATATCATCTGTAGAGAAAAAATAGTATCAATAAAGACCGAAATAGTATCAATTATATCTCATTCAAGGGTTGTTAGTAACGTATGATAAATTATAAACCCCTATACCGAGAATTTTATTGGTAATAACTTATGTTACATAATAGTCCAATTGCACTTCAAGAACACAAACAATACAATCATCAAAATTACAGATATCTACCAGAACTGAATGTTGAGGCAGTAAACCAGGAGCTTGGCCAAGCAGATGCTCATACTTTGGTGAAGTGGGGATATGAAACTTTTGGGGAAGGTCTGATTATGAGTACCAGTTTTGGTATCCAGGCTGCTGTTATGTTGCACCTAGTTACAAGTGTTGTACCTAATATTCCTGTTATCTGGGTTGATACAGGATACTTGCCAGCTGAAACCTATAGATTTGCTGAAGAGTTGACAGAACGACTTAAACTTAATCTGAAAGTGTATCAGTCCCCTATTAGTCCAGCTCGGATGGAAGCTTTATATGGCCGACTTTGGAATGAAAAAGATGTTGATGCTCTCAACCGCTATGACCAAATACGCAAGGTAGAACCCATGCAAC
>NZ_JAAHGT010000163.1:4775-13516 GCF_010672385.1 Okeania sp. SIO2F4 | reverse complement strand
AGTACTTAATTTTGATATTTGTACGGTTTTATGTACTGATGTTAAGTATAATAATATTTGTAATGTTATTATTTGAGATGGACTCAACTTTTGTTCGATCTGGTTTTGATCAAAGCCTAATATATTCTCTTTTATTAATTTTTATTTGTAATTACCAACCCTTTTTGATCGGATTTTTAACTGTTTTGCCAGTTATTTGAATAAATAATCAAGCTACTGTGTGGCGCGATACTGCGCTCCGCAACGCTCCGCGAACGCACCACACCCCCATCTATTCTCAATAATAGTGGGATTTTAGTTGAACTATTCTTCAGCTTATTTGATAAGTCCACCTCTATATATAGCTTTCAGCTACCTTGTCACCCCGTGAGGTGCTTCGCACAGGCTTCGCCAACGGGTCTTACAGTCGCTCCTAAAGACTTGCCAGCGCGGCCAAAGGGGGTTTCCCCCATGAGCGACTGGCGCTGACACTGCGAGTCCCGCAGCCTTCGAGCGTGGGCGTTCCCTCTCTTGGTCAGCATTCCCTCACAGGAGTGCGCGTTCCGCAAGCGAGCTGTCGGCGGCGCGGGGTCTGACCGCTTGCGTCTATCGCCGACGCGGGTTCCCATCCGCAAAATGTTAATTGCGGCGTTAATATCACGGTCATGGTGAATACCGCACTCTGGACAATCCCATTGTCTAATATTTAGAGGTAATTTTTCTACTACATGACCACAAATAGAGCAACGCGCGCGAACTGGGAAAATATCGGTCAATCTTGATTAATTCCCGCCCATGCCATTCGGCTTTGTATTCTAATTGCCTCACCACTTCTCCCCAGTTAGCATCACTGATAGCTCTAGCTAGTTTGTGATATCTTGGTGCGCGTTCCCTCTCTTGGTCGGCATTCCCATGGCACACTTCGGAGCGGCTCTGAAAGAGCGGGAAACCTCGCCGGGTTCCGACCGCTTGCGACTGGCGTCGTCGCGGGGTCGCACCGCTTTTTCACCATGTTTTTTACTGCTAAGTCCTCAACTACAATAGTTTGATTTTCTCTAAGAGCGTTGAGTGGGCGCGCTTATGGGTATAGTCTTCTCTTGAATCTTTAATTTTTGCGTGTATCCTAGCTACTTTCAGCCTGGCCTTTTGATAGTTATTAGACCCCTTAGTTTTTCTCTTTAGAGACTTCCCTGCTAACCTCAGTTTTTTGTGTAACTTGTAATGGTTCTTTGGGTTAGCAAATTTTTCTCCATCACTGGTTGTTAATAGACTGGTGATACCTAAGTCAATACCTACTTGTTTGTTAGTCGGGTTGAGTCTCAAATCTCTGGTGTTGTTGGCTCTCAAAGATATAGACCATCTACCACTAGGGTCAAGTTTGACAGTAATTGTACTAGGCACACAGTTTTGGGGTAGTTGCCTACTCCATCTAATTAGGTAGTGGTTGTGCACATTTAGCGAGACTAACTTGACCATCTTTCCACTTAAATGCAGATTTTGTGAATTCAGCACTACCACCGTTGCGCTTTTTCTTGAAGTTGGGATATTTAGCCCGTCCACCAAAAAAGTTGGTGAAAGCAGCCTGTAGATGTCTTAAACCTTGCTGAAGTGGTACACTACTTACTTCAGTCAGAAAATCTAAATCTTCCTGTTTTTTCCAGTTCGTCAGCATAGCTGAAGTTTGTTTGTAACCCACTGGTTCTTGGCGTTCATACCAAGCTTGAGTTCTTGCAGAAGCGCGCTTTGTTGTAGACTAAGCGTACAGATCCCAACGTCCTGAGCAACAGACTTTCCTGCTCCGGAGTGGGGTAAAATCTAAATTTGTACGCTTTTTAAACCATTTACTGCTTAATTTTCAACCCACAATATTCTAACATATTATGTGTAAACCCGCAACATTGATTGGTTTTCCAATTGCGTCGCTCCCCCACCGGAGAGCGCGGGTCAAGGGCCAACGTTGAGATAAAGCATTAAACGAGGTGGGTGTCATCTTGTCTGCTTGTGGAGGCGTAAGACGTTAGTCAGCCTGTGAAACAAGAAACTTCAGCAAACGAGGATTCAATTGTCTCTGTTTGGTGAGCTTCCGGTTATAATCTCCGATTTAACGGGAGAGAACTTTACTCTAAGGTACTACCAAAATTGGACAAGGAGACAGATTAATAATCCGGTTACTGACACTATCAGTAGCTCCTTCCTCACTCAAACCAGTACCTCGGCAGCCAATCACAATTAAGTCAGCTTCAATCTCATCAGCCACATCACAAATAGTAAAAGCCGGATGGCCTTCCCTTTGGATCGTTTCAGCTTGAATACCCTGCTCGGCAAATAGAGCCTTAGCCTCCTCTAAAAGTTGGGTAACTGTTTGCTCAGAAGTCATTTCTGGGTGGAATGCTTCCTGGCCTTGTGAAACCACTTCTCGCACTGAAATTACTACTAGGCGAGCTTGATATGTCTTGACAATGTTAATAACTTTCTCCGCAGCTTCGCGAGCTTCTCGGCTACGGTCTACAGGAAATAGAACTGTTTTAAACATAGGAGTATATTTGGGGCACGGATTCCGATAAAATGTTTACCTTGACATCCTCTCCAGCCTAAAGGTGCGGAGATTCCTACTGAGCCTTAGCTCTTTGGTGGGTTGACGCTTCACAGGGTGCTGCTTCCTTGGCGGTAGTCTCACGCTTCCCTCGACGTCCGTTTTTTGTCTCCGAATGTCCTCCGGCGACTAATATATTTATTGCTGCGTTTTCATCCCGGTCATGCTTACTGCCACAGTTGAGGCACTCCCATTCTCGCACTTTCAGGTCTAATTTTCCCACTCGAAAATGGCAACATGAACAGATTTGGGTCGTAGCCTCCCAAGGACTAATTACTCTTAGCTCGCGACCATACTTTTCTGCTTTTCCTTCTAATAATGTACGAAATTGTCTCCAGCCTAGATCGTTAATGGATCTGGACAATTTCCGATTTTTAATCATACCTGAAACGTTGACATCTTCCAGAAGAATTGTTTGGTTTTCACGAATTATTTCGGTAGATAATTTATGCAGGAAATCGGTTCTAGTATCTTTTAATTTACTGTGAAATTTAGCTATCCTAAGTCTGGCTTTTTCATATCGTTTAGAACCATTACTTTTTTTTGATAATGATTTACTTAATTTTCGTTACCGTTAGCGAGAGCTACCGTAGCAAGAGGCAGCTCCTCTGTTAGCGCAGCTCCTCCGGAGGAGGCAAGAGGCTACTTTTTAATTCGTTTTTTTAATGGTTTTGGCGCATCTACTTTTTGACCATTGCTGAATGTGGCAAAAGTAGAAATTCCTAAATCTATGCCTACTGAATTGTTAGATTCTGGTAGTTTTTGTGGTTGAATTTCTACGACAAAACTCAAGAAGTATCTAGTAGGGGCGAAGAGCTCTTCGCCCCTACAATCTTTGATTACTGTTACTGATGATGGTTCTCCAGGCAAGGAAGGGTCTTGACCAAACTACTTTAAGCCAGCCAATTTTTGCTAAATATACTTTGTCTTTATCTACTTTAAAACCTCTTAAGGTAAACCTAGCAGTTTGCGTGTGACCTGCGTTTTTTGAACCTTGGAGGTTTAATTGCAAAACCTTTTGTTTTACCTAGGGACGTTGCATGCAACGTCCGTACATTAAAAAAATTTTGGTAAGCCTGGTTTAAATCATTTAATGATTGTTGTAATGGGACTACTGAAACTTCCGACAACCACTCCCTATTTTCAGTTTTTTTAGCTTGAGTAATAAAGAGTTTTTGTAGTTGAGAGTTACTTGGTTTTTTCTGGCCTAAAGCATACTTTTCCTGACAACAAGCTAGACTATCGTTCCAGACTGTGCGGACACAACCAAATAGCTTGACTAATTGGTATTTTTGTCCCGATGTTGGATAAATTCGATATTTATACCTAGCTTTCATAATTATCGTTTTTAACTCACAATACTATAGGATATTTGTGGGTATTAAATCAAATCAAAAGTCGTCCTCAAAGGGCTAGGCGTAACTACCCAGTTTTTCGGTAAACGAATTGGTGTAACCTAATTTTATCCATTTATGGGCCATAAATCCCCAATAAATGGACATTGATCAAACAAATACTTAGGAGATTAATCCTGTGACAAAAAAAACTGTAGCAAATTTATCGGCATCTGACTTATCTGGCAAAAAGGTACTCATGCGGGCAGATTTTAATGTGCCTGTTGATAATGGTAGTATTACAGATGATACTAGGATTCGGGCAGCTCTTCCCACAATTCAAGATTTAATTGGCAAAGGTGCAAAAGTTATCTTGACTAGCCATTTTGGACGTCCAAAGGGAAAAGTAAATGAGGATATGCGTCTGAGTCTTGTGGGAGAAAGACTCTCTGAAGTATTGGGTAAGGAAGTTAAGAAGTGTGACGACTGCGTTGGTGAGGATGTAACTTCTACTGTGGCAGCGATGCAAGATGGAGATGTAGTTTTGCTCGAGAATGTTCGTTTCTACCCTGGAGAAGAAGGAAATGATCCAGAGTTTGCCAAGCAACTTGCTTCTGTGGCAGATGTATATGTGAATGATGCTTTCGGAACTGCTCACCGTGCTCATGCTTCGACTGAGGGCGTGACTAAATATTTGAGTCCTTCTGTAGGTGGTTATTTAATTGAAAAGGAATTGAAATTCCTCCAAGGTGCAATTGATGATCCTAAAAAACCTTTGGCTGCTATTATTGGTGGATCTAAGGTTTCTAGTAAAATTGGTGTGATTGATGCTTTGTTGGATAAGTGCGATAAGTTGCTCTTGGGTGGTGGCATGATTTTCACTTTCTACAAAGCTCGTGGTTTAAGTGTGGGTAAGTCTTTGGTTGAAGACGATAAGTTGGAATTGGCTAAGTCTCTGGAAGCTAAGGCAAAAGAGAAAGGTGTGGAGATGTTATTACCTACTGATGTAGTTGTAGCTGATAAGTTTGACCCAGAGGCGAATACTCAAACTGTTAGTGTTGAAGCTATTCCTGATGGTTGGATGGGTTTGGATATTGGTCCTGACTCGGCAAAGGTTTTCCAAGATGCTTTAGCAGACTGCAAAACTGTAATTTGGAACGGTCCGATGGGTGTGTTTGAGATGGAGAAATTTGCTAAGGGTACTGAAGCGATCGCCCGGACTCTTGCAGATAAGCAGGATGCTATTACTATTATTGGTGGTGGTGACTCTGTTGCGGCTGTAGAACAGTTGAATTTGGGAGAGAAAATGAGTCACATTTCTACTGGTGGTGGTGCTAGTTTGGAATTGTTAGAAGGTAAAGAGTTACCTGGTATTGTTGCTTTAGATGAAGCATAACTTGACTTAAGTAAGTTTTGGGTGCTTCTCTGTTTTGCTCGATCAATTCAATATAGAGAAGCACTCGATCTTGATAAATATTATGAAAGATATTAATTTTTGGCGTTGGTGAATCAAACTATGAATTAAGATATAGCAGTCGAAGCAAAGGGCGCGGACGCATCAAAAGCCTAAAACCTAGACAAAGCAAGATTTTTCCTTCTGCCTCCCCCCTTTCAAAGCTATGCTTTATAAACATCTTTCTTAACATAAAATTTGACAAAAGAGAGAAGTTATGTATAAGTCCTTTGAAAGGCTTTTTTCTCACAAAAGACAAAAGTGTATTGAATTATATCAAACCCGTCTGATTGGACATAAAAAAATTCTCCAATCGTCATAACTACGCTCGTCAAAGTGATTCTCTCTCCTCCTGAATTCTGAATTCTGGCTCCTGACTCCTTTTGACTTAACCAATCTATGAGTGTTTAACCGGATTTGATATTAGATATTTTTTTGAGAAATGCAGACAAGATTCTTACTTCCCCCTCTTCCCCCTCTCCCCCCTCTTCCCCCTCTTCCCCTCTTCCCACCCTCCCAAAAGGTTTTCAGGAGTTCCTTATCAGGGATAGCTTTCACGCGAGGGGTAGGGGGGATGGCTTCTGCCTTTTGCTATAAGTATTCAACCGAACATGATATTAGGCAAAACCTAGGTCATTAATCTCATTGCGACGATAGGAAGTAATCTCAAACCCTGACATTTCCTTAAAATGGGTAAGTCCTCAAAGATATAGATTTTTTGCAGGAGTAGGCAACAGGCAACAGCTCGAGAAGGTAACAAGCAAGAGATTTTTAGAGAGACTGGTTGATTTTATGGAGATATCTACTACATAATTATACTTTAATACCACCAAATACGGTTTAGATACCCCCTTTGAAAATTGATAGCTTCAAGCTGGAAAACCTTCCTGCCTCGTATCTTCTGCTTTTTCTTGAAGACAATATGTGTATGAAACCGGATTTTGTAGAAGAGTTATCCTAGAGACTTTTATAAAGATTTGACAAAGAGGAAGTAGAAAATTGGTGAAGATTCGATAAAGATATGAGGAAAAACAGATTTTCCTCTTGCAGTCTCCTAGAAAAATAGAATAGGATGATGACATCAAGCAAAACAAATCTTATGGAGTTCTCTCAAATTATGTTAAAAAATACTTTATCTGTTGCTGCTGCTACTATCGCTGTTATTGCTTCTGCTTCTCTACCTGCTGCTGCTACTGGATTAGGTGATATTTTAGGGCAAGCTAATACTCCTGCTAGAGTACCAGAACCTTCAACTATCTTAGGTACTCTCGTTGTTGGTGGTATTGGTTTAATCAGCACTAAGAAAAAAGACGCACAGTCTAACGAAGAGCAAAAGTAAGCTTTGGTTAAAGCATAAGGTTGATTATTCAAGATAGGAAAAAATCTCTCCCCTGAGAAACTAATTCCTGTTTCGGGGAGAAAATTTTTCTTATCATAACAAATTCGGTAATCGTAGAATATTTGTCTTATAGCTACATCTACCTAAGGCAATACCTCTACTTATAGTGAATATTGACTGAAATATCCCAATCAGGAATGATTTATCAGAAATTTATCCTACATTTTCTGATAAATCAAGGAATCTTCTCATCAATGTTTCAGCAAGGATTCCTGATTACTGTAGATATAAGAACTCTTGATTAGAAATATACCTAAATTAAATATTTATTTTCCTGTAACCCCTGTAGAGAAATTGCAGAAAATGTATCTACATTTTTTCAGGAGAAATTTTTTTGGTATGTCTACTTGTAGAGTAAACATCTGATCATTGATGATAAAAATACAAAAATAAACGCTACTACATAGGAATAAAAATGAGTAATTTGAGCGAAATCAGCAATCTCCTACCAAATCAGGTTACAGTCACCAGTGCCATATCACCCAATCTTTTAGCGGGAGGATCTGGAGTTGGCGATCCTAGTTACTTTGACTTGGAGATTGAAGATAACGATAAAGGTATACTAGACGGAGCTTTTGATTTCTTTTGTATCGACACCGATCTTCCTTTGGGTTTCAATGCCTTTGATTTTAACAATAATGGAGTTTATGGTGAAGAAAATGTTTTAGCACCAAATGTCAGTGAGGCATTCGGTCTCGATCCAAACACTACTTTTAATGAAGGAGATAGTAGGCGTTTCGACGCCAGTGTTTATTCCAGCTACGATCCTGCCGTTACAAGCGATGGGTTAGGAGGTCTCATTGAAAAGCCTGAAAATCTAGACCTGGTGAACTGGATTCTCAACAACACAGGTACAGGTAACGCTTTAGAAGGTTATACAGCTGGGGAAATTCAACTGGCAATCTGGGAACTGATGGATAATGCTCCTCCTAGTAGTGAGGAATTAAGAGGCGTCGAAGCATTTTTGGGATTTGACCAAGCTAATGTCGATGAAATCATAGATTTAGCTCAACAACATGGGGAAGGTTTTGAGCCTCAGGAAGCAGGTGAAAAAGTGGCTGTCATCCTTGTTCCCGAAGGCGATCTCAATGGCCTTGGCTATGGTGGTCAAATCATTGTTACTGCTGTGGAGATATCTAAATTTCAAGGTTCCATCGGTGATACTATCTTCCGAGATGACAATGGAGATGGACACCAAGACACAGGAGAAGCAGGGATTGAAAATGTCACAGTTGAGTTAATAGATAAAGGAGCTGATGGTGAACTAGGTGGAGGAGATGATACAGTCGTTGCAACTCAAACCACAGATGCTGATGGTAAGTATCTGTTTGAAGAACTCCCTACTGGCAATTATGCGGTTAAAGTTACAGATGAAAACAATGCTCTAGATGGTTTAGTTCAAACTGCTGACCCTGACTCTAACCTAGACAATATGTCTATGGTGGAATTAGCACCAGGTGAGAATAACCTTGACCAAGACTTTGGTTATGATGCTCCTACAGGTTCTATCGGTGACACTATCTTCCGCGATGATAATGCTGATGGAAACCAAGACGATGGAGAAGCAGGTATCTCTGGAGTAGAAGTCAAGTTAACCGATAAAGGAGCTGACGGAATATTCGGTACAGATGATGATGTAGTTATCGGAACTAAAACTACTGATGCAGATGGTAAGTATCTGTTTGAAGACTTAGAAGCAGGCAACTATCAAGTAGAAGTTCTCAATGATAATGGTGCTCTAGATGGTTTAGACCAGACTGCTGACCCTGACTCTAACCTAGACAATGGTTCTATGGTGGAATTAGACCCTGGGGAAAATGACCTTGAGCAAGACTTTGGTTATGATGCTCCTACAGGTTCTATCGGTGACACTATCTTCCGCGATGATAATGCTGATGGAAACCAAGACGATGGAGAAGCAGGTATCTCTGGAGTAGAAGTCAAGTTAACCGATAAAGGAGCTGACGGAATATTCGGTACAGA
>NZ_JAAHGT010000163.1:0-4675 GCF_010672385.1 Okeania sp. SIO2F4 | reverse complement strand
GTTCTATCGGTGACACTATCTTCCGCGATGATAATGCTGATGGAAACCAAGACGATGGAGAAGCAGGTATCTCTGGAGTAGAAGTCAAGTTAACCGATAAAGGAGCTGACGGAATATTCGGTACAGAGGATGATGTAGTTATCGGAACTCAAACTACTGATGCAAATGGTAAGTATCTGTTTGAAGACTTAGAAGCAGGCAACTATCAAGTAGAAGTTCTCAATGATAATGGTGCTCTAGATGGTTTAGTTCAAACTGCTGACCCTGACTCTAACCTAGACAATGGTTCTATGGTGGAATTAGACCCTGGGGAAAATGACCTTGAGCAAGACTTTGGTTATGATGCTCCTGAAAATCCTGGTATCGAAATTGAAAAGTCTACCAACACTGTAGATGCTGACACCCCAGATTTAGCACCAGAAATCGTTGCTGGTGAGACAGTTACTTGGACTTATGAAGTAACCAATACTGGTGATGTATCCTTCAACGAAAGTGAAGTTGTGGTCACTGACGACCAAGAAGGCACAATTACCAACATCGTTGACAAAATAGATGGAAATCAAGATAACATCTTAGACCCTGGTGAAACTTGGATTTATCAGCAGACAGGAATCGCTCAAGATTTGTCTACTGCTACTAACACCGTTATTGATTTTGAAACTGACGCTGAAGGTAATCCTTTAGACGCGGGGACAGTCATTGACACAGAATATTCTGCTCTCGGTTTAACTATCTCTGCAACTGGTGGCTCAAATCAAGCCATGATATTTGATAGTGCTAACCCAACTGGTGAAGATGATGATTTAAAAACAGACAGTGAAGGTAACATCTTAATCATTTCCGAAGATGGTGACAGTTCCGATCCTGATGACGAGGCTCATGGTGGCGTAATTACCTTTGACTTAGATAATCCAGTCGAACTCAACTCTATTAACTTCGTAGATATTGAGGAAACGGGTGGTGAAGTTCGCACTACTGATGTTGATGGGAATGTAACTACTACTGCAATTCCTGCTCCTGGTGATGGTAGCCTCCAAACTTTAGATATTGATGACAGTGATGTTGTCAAGGTAGAAGTTGACCTTGTTGGTAGTGGTGCTATTTCTGGCTTAGATTTTGACAGCATAGGTGATGGTATCTATAAAAATATCGGTACAGTTGTTGCTGATGGTGTCGAAGATTCCGATCCTAGTCACTATGTTAACGGCGAACCAGATCCTCAAAACCCTGGTATCGACATTGAGAAGTTCACTAATGGTCCAAATGCTCCGAGAAAGAATGCTGACACTCCAGATAAAGCAGTAGAAATTGCTGCTGGTGATACAGTTACTTGGACTTATGAAGTAACGAACACTGGTAATGTACCATTTGATATATCTGAGATTGAAGTAACTGACGACCAAGAAGGCACAATTACCACCATTACTGACCAAGGGGGTGACGATCCAGATAATATCTTATCTCCTGGTGAAACCTGGATTTATGAGCAGACAGGAATCGCTCAAGACTTAAGCACTGCAACCAGTTCCCAAGAAATTGAGTTCAAGTTCACAGGTAACAGTTCCACAACAGGTAGTTACGGAAATGTTCGTACCTTTACTCAAAATGGTGTATCGGTAGATGTCAGCGCATTCAGCAGTAATAAGAGTGGTGGAAATTGGAGGAATGCTTACCTGGGAGTTTATAACGGTGCTTTAGGCGTTACTAACCGCAATGAAAGTGGTTCTCATCACCGAGTAGATAATGGTACTAGCAACGATTATATCCTCTTTGAATTCGACAAAGAAGTAACTGTAGATCGCGCATTCCTTAGTTCAATCAGCAAAGATAGCGATATTTCCGTCTGGATTGGCGATCGCGATGGTGATATCTCACTTTTGAACAGCGATATCTTAAATGACTTCACCAAGGAAAATAACAATGGTGGCCGTGGCGGTAGTGACAAAGCTCGTTGGGCAAACTTTAATGCTGATGAGTTAACCGGTGATACCCTGGTTATTGCGGCGAAAACAGATGGTACTAACGATAACTTCAAGGTGAAAAAACTGGATCTTTCTGTAGCCGGTGACACAACCATCGGCAATTACGTCAACATTGGCACTGTAACTGCTGGTTCTGTAAGTGATGAAGACAAAAGTCATTACACTAATCCTGAAGGGGAACCAGAACCAGAACCTCAAAATCCTGGTATCGACATTGAAAAGTCTACCAACATTGTAGGTGCTGATCCTGCTGATGCTGTAGATGCTGATACTCCAGAGCAAGCAAAAGAAATCGCTGCTGGTGAAGAGGTTATTTGGACTTATGAAGTAACCAACACTGGTGATGTACCCTTTGCTCAAAGTGAAATTGAGGTTACTGACGACAAAGAAGGTGATATCACCGATGTCGATCCCCAACAACATGGAAATAAAGATAACATCTTAGACCCTGGTGAAACCTGGATTTACACAAAGACAGGCACTGCTGAAGATTTGACTACTACTACCGGTTCTGAAGACATCACCTTCTACCTTACAGGTAACAGTTACACAACAGGTCCTTACGGAAATGTCCGTAACTTTACTCAAAATGGTGTATCAGTAGATGTCAGCGCATTCAGCAGTAATAAGAGTGGTGGAGACTGGAAAAAAGCTTACCTTGGAGCTTATGGCAGTGGTTTAGGAGTTACCAACCAGAATGAAAGCGGTTCCGGTCACCTAGTAGATAATGGTGGTAGTAATGATTATATCCTCTTTGAGTTTGAGGAAGAAGTAATTGTAGATCGCGCATTCCTAGATTATGTTAGCGGTGGTAGCGATATCACAGTCTGGATAGGCGATCGCGATGGAGAAGATATCTCACTTTTGAACAACGATATCTTAAATGACTTCACTAAAGAAAATAACGATGATTATAACAATAACCATGATCGCTGGGCTGACTTTAATGCTAATGAGTTAAAAGGTGATACCCTGGTTATTGCTGCCCGTACCGACCACAATCATGATGCGTTCAAGTTGAGAAAACTTGATATTTCTGTAGCGGGTGACACCACCATCGGTAATTACGTCAACATTGGAACTGTAACCGCTGGTTCTGTAAGTGATGAAGACAAAAGTCATTACACTAATCCCGATCCCCTTACAGGAGGAGGTAACACAGGTGGTCAAGGCTTAACCCCTGGTTTCTGGAAGAATCATGCCTCTGGCAAAAAAGAATCTTGGACTCCTACTGGATATTCCTCCACTGACAATTATGAAAATATCTTTGGCGTTGATTTACTTGATGGACTCTCTGCTAATGAAATCAGCGAGATTGATACTAATGACAACGGTAGTGTAGAATTACTTGAAGCTTTGAATGCGAATGGTAATGATGAGTCTTTCCAAGCCTTGTTACGTCACTCATCCGCAGGTATTTTGAATGCAGCTCATCCTGAGATTAGCTATGAATACTCAGTAAGTGGAGTGATTGACATGACTCAAAATGCTTTTGAAGGTGATAGCGATCCTATTGAAACTAAAAACCTCTTTGACTATCAGAACAATATGGGTGGAGACATTGTTTAATCTCTCTTGAGTTGAGGTTTCAATGGGAAGTAATTCTCTTCCTAGATATTAGCAATAGCAAATCAAGCAGTTTAAGCCAAGTTAATAGTTGAATTGATTTAAGAGTTTCACAGACATAATTTCTGTGAAACTCTTTTTTTGGCATTGGTAATTGATTTGGGAAAAAAAACAATCATATTACAGTGCTTTTCAGATACATGACACATATCCTCATATCAAATCTGGTATTATCGGTACAACTCAATACCGTAGGGGTTTGGTCACCAAACCCTTACCAAACTTATAGTTTTTGCCTCTTTTAGAACCTTATTTTCCAAAGCAAGCGGATTTGATATCACAACCAAAACCTTGTAGGGACTAACCATGGTTATATGATGTCCGGATAATTAGTGATAAAAAGGTTTTTGTTTGTAGTATTGCCGTGTCAAGTTTGAAAATGTGAGTTAAAAAAACCTAACCCCCCAACCCCCTTAAGTGCTAGCGTTGGGGGGGAATTTCTCCCCTCTCGGAGCAGGAGAGGGGGAGGGGCAGGGGGGAGAGGTCTTTGCTCCTAACACACAATTTTCGTCTTGACACGACACTACTGTGTACCTAAATAACAAACTCTGATGGGAGATCGCCCCTAACTAGACAGTTGTCATTGCAAATACAACAATTGTTTATATATTTTCTTAAATAAGAGATAGAGATAATTTATCAATAACTACTTGACAAATCTCTTTAATTGTGCTGCAATAAAAATTCTGAGTTAAATTAGTTAGTGTCCAGAAACATTTATCAATTGTGAAAGTCACTATTTTATAGACAAAATCAGGTCAAATTATCACAGGCTTTCACGAGTAGAGCCAAATTTTTTATAAATTAATCCCAATAAAGGATTAAATTTATTAAGAATAAATTGCAATATCATTAAAATTAATCAGCCAGTATGAGGTAATTACCTATACCTGCTTACAGAGAAAGAACAAGGAGAAAATTAAAAATGAAAATAACTAGACGAGTATTTCTAGGAACAGGCACAGCAATGGCAACTGTGGCGATCGCCGAACTAGGAAAAAGCAACCGAGGATTAGCCCAAGGTGGTGCAATTAATCTCTATTCTTCCCGCCACTACGACACTGACA
>NZ_JAAHGT010000162.1:1337-13584 GCF_010672385.1 Okeania sp. SIO2F4 | reverse complement strand
TAATAGGTGTCTTCAAAATTCCCTCACAACCTGTTAAAGCTTCAACCATTTTATCTAACAACCGAAACATCGCGGTAAGTTGATAGGGATTAATACAACCACGTTCATATTGATGCTGAAGATAATCACCTATTAAAAAAGCAATATGAATAGGAGGATGGTTCATTTTTTTGAGTTTTTCATACCAATCTTTAGGCATATATCCCTCTAATTCTCTATTAACATTCTCACCGCGCAAATGTAATTTACCAGCAATCGCAAAAGCTACTAATAACCTCATTATTTCCTCTTTTCCTTCTCTATCGGCTGAATTATTTTCTTCTACTGCAACCCAAATTTGTCGTGCAAAATTCCTAACTGTATTAACAATAATTCCCCATAACTGTCGCCCTTGCCAGAATCTTTCATAAGCTGTATTTGTTCTAAAAACTAATAGTAAACCTAAAACTAAACTAGGAACAAGACTACTTTTTGTTGGCAAAGTAACAGGAAAATTTAGGTAGTAAAGTACAGAAATAAGAAAACCAAATAATCCGCAGAATGTCACCCTAAAAATAATAGCGGGAATAACCGAATATTGCATTTGCAAAATAACTGTTAACCATTCCCGCTTTTCCCGATAGTAACTGTATTTTACTCTGTTTGTAGACATATTAATTTAGCAAAATTAGACAGATAGGAGTCATCTGTATATTCATAGACACCTATAGCTGAAGTAAGAAGTCAGAAGTCAGAAGTCAGAAGTTAAAGAAAGCAGCACGGACTATATTTGAGAATTTGAGAATGTCCTAATAGTAATGGCGACTACTATAAATTAATTTTACTGTCCTTTTTGTACAAGATAAAGGTAGGCATGAAAAATGATAATTTTTGGTTAAAATTTAGTAGATATAGCTTTAAGCATTCAGCACACTTTTGATAAAGAAAGTCAAAAGTTAAAAGTAAGAAAAAATGAAGGATTTTTGTAACATTCTTTTTTCAAATTGTGATTAGATCAAATCCGCTTAATTCGGAGTAAAAAAACCGGGTTTGTCGGAGGTCAATGTTAGTATTGTAGGGAATTTAATACAAACCCGGTTTCTCTGCTTTTTTATACCGATACTACCGGATTTGGCATTAGAAGTCAGAAGTCAGAAGTTAAATTCGTAGCACGGACTATATTTAATAATTTGAGAATGTCTTAACAGTAATTGCTGCTATAGCAATCCTATTTCAGTTGTAATATTTTGGTGGTAATTAGGAGTCAGGAGTCAGAATTTGCTCATGTTTTCCGTTAATATTAACTATTCTAAAAATTTTCACAAATGATTTAGGATTGCTATATAAATTTATTTATATATAGTTTGAGGGATACTTGAGAATTGAAGTTTAGTCTTTTAAGGTCGTAGTTATTTTTTTGTTTAGTTTTCTCTATCTATTCATATAGCAATTCTATTAGGGTTGTGAATTATAAATCATTTAGAATTGCTATATACCTAAATAATAATCAGGGTCATCTTTCAATTATTTTGAATAAAACCAATTTTTCGTTTAGGTTTTTCAGGTTCTAACTTTGGCAAAACTATCAAAATTAAACTAATTTGCGAAACGTTTTGCATTAATTTAACTGGTTCTCCATTGTTTGTAAATCCATGAAACATAATCAAACTAGGATCGGAGTAGCTAATGTCTGATACATGAAAAGTTATGTTTTAACCAAATGATACAAGTTTTACTCCAACTTCATTCTCAGTATCTAAATTACTATCAAACTTTTGCATTTCCGAATACAGTTTTTTTGCTAAGTTACTAGCACAATTAGCACTGGAAAAATCGGTAAAACGCTTTGTTAATTCATCAATTTTTACAGTGCTTTCATCATTATATACAGGTTGAAATGGCATAAATTATTTTTCAAATAACGACATATTAAAATTAACAAATTGAAGAAAAAAACAGCTATAAAAAATGAGTATAAATTCCCGAAGCAAAAGTAGAAATATCTTCACCAGAAAGATTTGTTTTTCTGTTTATAAAATTTGTTATGAATATTCCCTCGAATAATATAGAATCAGACTAAAAATTTGTCATTGCGACGAAAGGAAGCAATCTCAGGGGTGGCGCGAGATTGCTTCCTTCCACGGAGTGACCGTCGCTGCGGACTTACAATTACAATACTAAATCATTCCTTGATATAGTTTGTATCATCTGAAGTAATTATTCATTATTCATTATCCATTATTAATTAATGAAATGTGGTTCATTGACCTGAAAACTGCTGAGGTAATTATTCATTATTAATTTTTGAATGAGTATAAATTCCCGAAGCAAAAGTAGAAATATCTTCACCAGAAAGATTTGTTTTTCTGTTTATAAAATTTGTTATGAATATTCCCTCGAATAATATAGAATTTGGCTGAAAAATTGTCATTACGACGATAGGAAGCAATCTCTAAAATCCCTGAGATTGCTTCCTTCCACTCCGTTCCAGTCGCTGGGGACTTACCATTACAATACTAAATCATTCCTTGCTTGATATAGTTTGTATCATCTGAAGTAGTTATTCAAATTAATGAAATGTGATTCATTGACCTGAAAACTGCTGAGGTAATAATTAATTATTAATTATTAATTATTAATTATTAATTGTTGAACGGATATCATACCCAAACAAATTCGGGTCAACTTCCCCTAACTTCAAATTATCCAACCCATACTCTTCCCAACGTCTATCCACCATTGCCGCTACATCCGGGTCAGACTCCAAAGTTGCACCCCACTCATGGTCAGTCTCAGGCGGAATTTTTGTCGTCGCATCTATTCCCATCCGACCACCCAAACCAATTTTCTCACTCGCAAAGTCCAAACTATCGAAAGGTGTATTTGGCAAAATAAACACATCTCTAGAAGGATCTACCTTAGAACTAATTGCCCAAACTACTTGACGCGGGTCGCGAATATTAATACTCTCATCCACCACAATGACAAACTTTGTATAAGTAAACTGTGGCAAAGCACTCCAAAAAGCTAAAGCTGCTCGTCGTGCTTGACCTGGATATGCTTTCTTAATAGAAATTACCGCAGCTTTATAACTAAGCGCTTCCATTGGTAGGAAAAAATCCACAATTTCTGAAACTTGCTGTCTCAGAATAGGAGTATAGATCCGATTCAGAGCGATCGCCATCATTGCCTCTTCTTTTGGAGGTCTACCACTAAAAGTCGTTAAATAAATTGGGTCTTTCCGGTGAGTCATACAGTGAAATCTAACCACCGGAGAATCTTCCACTCCACCATAATAACCCATGTGGTCGCCAAAGGGGCCATCCGGCAATACTTCCCCAGGAGTAATAGTACCTTCTAGAACAAATTCTGAATCTGCAGGCACTTCCAAATCTAGAGTTTTGCACTTATTTAAGTTCACACCCGAACCACCATAAAGTCCGGCAAATAACCATTCCGATAAATCTACCGGAATTGGAGTAGCAGCAGCCATAATAATTAATGGGTCTACTCCCAGAGCAATTGCAATTTCCAACTTTTTCCCATTTTCTGCTGCTTTCCGCAGATGTCGCGCTCCACCACGGACTGATAACCAATGCACGCTCATGGTATTACGAGACTGTAACTGCAACCGATAAACTCCCACATTAGGAGTACCTGTTTCACAATCTTTTGTAATAACCAAACCAAGAGTAATAATTTTACCCGCATCTCCGGGATAGGGGCGAATCATCGGAATTTTGTTTAAGTCAAGAGCATTCCCTTCAATAACTACTTGTTGACAAGGTGGGAAAAAGTCGCGCCCTGGTTTTGCCTTGACTACATCAAATAGAACTTTACCAAATTCTACTGCTTGAGAAATCTTTTTTGGTGGTTTGGGTTGTTGCAGCATTCCCAGTTTTTTACCCAACGTTTCTAACTCCTGGGGTTTTTCCATATTCATTGCCCAACATACTCTTTCCTCCGTACCCAAGAGATTTATTGCTATGGGGTGGTTAGACCCTTTAACATTTTCAAATAGTAAAGCAGGGCCACCTTTTTGTAGCATTCGGTTACAAATTTCTGCTATTTCTAGGTCAGGGTCAACTAAAGCTTTGATTCGGCATAGTTGTCCTCGGTCTTCTAAAATTTTCAGGAATCCTCTTAAGTCGCGGGCCATAATTTTATTAACTTTTGTTAAACAAGAGTTATGATATCAGGGTAGGTGGGGAGATAGGGAGAGTTGGAGTATTTTTCAATCTTTTTCCCGTTTAGCTCGCTAAATCGTGAGGTTTGGGAACCTACCGTTAAATCTCGCGATTATAACGGGAGAGGATGTCAAGAAATCAGCAACTCCATTCTGATGATTCACATAGAATTTGAAATTACAGCACTTTTTAGGATCGTGAGGTACGGTTTTAAGATTAATCTTTTTTCCCTACTCCCTACTCCCTACTCCCTACTCCCTAAAGTCCTAAAACTTTGTACCTCATCAACTAGATAACTGCTGTAAATACTTTTGACTTTTGACTTTTGACTTTTGACTTAGAAATGAAATGTCCCAGTTGTGGTTCTATATCTCTACGCAAAAATGGTCGCCCCAATAATCGTCAACGCTATCGCTGCAAAGATTGTGGTCGGCAGTTTATGGAAAAGTTCTCTACATCAAATATAGGGCAGGAAATTTCTGTTAACCAATCTGAGCCAACGACTTTACCTGAAGCACCCATAGCTGGAATTGCAATTTTATTATTAGATGTTGAAAATCTGAAAATTGATATTAATGCAGAGCAATTTTTAGCAAGTATTTCTGAATATTCTTTACAAGTTAAGATTGCTTTTGCTAACTGGAAAAACTCTAGTTTGAGCAAATATGATGCAGAACTTTTTGAGCGTGGATATCAACTTATTCATGTTCCTGAAGGTAAAAATAGTGCTGATGCTCAAATGATGTCTATGGGGGCAGCTATTGGTAGACAATATTCTGATGCCAAAGCTGTTTTTGTTTGTTCTTCAGATTGGTTATTGACTCATCTTTGTAATAGTTTACAAAATCAAGGTTTGACTGTTTATCGGGTGAAAAGACAACCAGATAATATTCTGAGTATAGAAAATCGAAATACTTTGGAGGTGAGGCATTATTCCCTAAAGATGGCAACAGAAATTCCACCATTAGAAGAGTTTGTGGAACAAATTCAAAAGTTGTTACAAGTGGAAAATGAGTCAATTAGTAGGCGCAGCTCTGAGTTATCTATTATTGCTAGTTTATTGGAGAAACGATGTGAAATTTCTCTAGTTAGAGAGTCTAAACAAAATTTACCACAGGTAGTTTCCGAAGATGCGGAGATTTTTGCAGCTAAAAATATTGCTACAGAATTAGTTGAAAATGAGGAAAATATTCAGCCAAAGAGGGTTGATTTACCAGAGATTAATTCTCGAACAGAATTTGAGCAAGAAGTGATGAAAATAATCTCTAGTATTCCAGTCAAGAAGAATCAAATTTTTGTGAATTTGAACTTAGTTGATGAAAAATTTATGGCAATATTTGGGGAGGATATGGGGCAGGTATTAAAGGATTTAAAAATTAACAATGACCTGGATAACTTTTTCAAATTCTCTCCTAAATTTAGAGTGAAAAAAAAACCAAGGTCTAAAGAATATCAAGTGGCGATCGCTGCCCAAAATATACAGACTGTAAATTCACAGATAATTAGTTCTCCAGAACCTGCTGAAAATGTACCGACTGTAAATTCACAGATAATTAGGTCTCCAAAAGAATTGGAAAAAGCTTTGGTGAATATTATTGAAGTTTTAGCTGCTCATGCTCCTCATGGCTACATTTGCATTTCTATTATTGGCACAGAATTTCACAAACAATATAGTCATTCTATTACTACAATCCTGAAACAGTTGAAATTAAGTGGTAAATTTCTCGACTTTTTAAAGTCTTCTAACGCCTTTAATTTGAAAAAAGTTGGTAATAAATATCAAGTGGCGATCGCGAATAAGGAGTAGGGGAGGATTGGGAGGATGGGGAGTAAGAATCTTGTCTGCATTTTCTTTTAGAGATAAAAAGGGTGAAAGTTTTTCAATAGTACAAAAATTTTCAACCCTAAATAATTATTAATTAGGGTTTGCTGATTAAAGATAAAAGTATTGATAGATAAAGGTTTTAGCCTTTTTAGATACTAATAAAGTACCACCTTTTAGGTGTTTCAGCTTCATGCTAGGAGCGCATTTTGAGCAAGAGTTGGGCAGAAAATCAAGGGAGGATTCTTCTGACTACCTCTTCTATAATTCCTATTCCTCCTGACTTCTGGCTCCTACTCTTACCAACAGACTTTTTCAGCAAGCCCTAATTAATAAATGCATACCTATGGCAGTTTCAGAGATATGAAACCTAACAGGACTTATACAGCAACTCAACTTTACCAAAAAATCAGGTCTAAAGTCTCCCCTTTTAAGGGGATGAAAAAAAATCAATTTCTGTATTTCAATCCCAATGGTGAGCGCCAGAGGTACTGATAACTGATAACTAAACTTTACCCTACAGGATACTCTGCCGCAGTTAGGGAATAACACCTAAATTGTGAGTAAGTTCTGAGTAGTATAAATGACAAGTTCTAATTTGGAAAAAATTTTTATGTCCAAAACTATAGCTATTTCACGAATAGAAGCAGAAACTCAAGAAATAGACCCTCTAACATTGCTTTATATTCGAGAAGGATTAACCAGAGATTCCTTAGCATTAATGTTAGGAGTCGCTAGAGATACAGTAGATAAATGGGCAGCACAAAGAAGGCAACCATCTCGACCTATTCGTCGTCTTGCTGCAGAAATTTTGGCACGTTGGCAACGCGATCGCCTTACCGATAGAAAAATGTAAATCACTTTTAGGTTTTTGTCCTACACAGTTAATAATTATCAGGCTAAGGTAGATACAGGTGAACAAAAAACACCAAAAAAAATCAAAGTTATCAATCATATTTGATAACCAACACTACTTTTTGTTGAGGATAAATAATGCTAGTTTCAACTTTTGAACTACTCTTAAAAAAGATCACTCCTACTCCGGGAAATATTCCTAATTCTGACCGTCAAGTTCTCCAAGGTTACTTTTTAACTATTGCTAATCCTAATAACACTGACTTGAGGCTTCGACTCCAATTTACAGCTACAGAACCTAACTTAAACTTAGCTGATACTATTACTATTCGTGATGTATCAGGTAATAACGAATTTGGCAATTTAACTCCCACCTCAGACCCTCGTAAATTCACTTTTAATGTAGGAATAGCTGCCCACGATACAGGATTAGTGATTTTACAGCCAGATATTACTACTCTCGATCCACAGGTAGATGAAGTCGAAATTCGTGGATTTGTGGAAATATTTTTGCGCGCTCCTGGTGGTCAATTTGATGTGCTACTAACTCCCGAACACCGAGGCACATTTGTCAGTGAAAATCCACCTATTGTTTCTGACTTTGACCAACTGGTTTATGCTTTACCAACTGCTACTGGAAGTAGTCTATTTCAACTTGGACCAGTAGTAAAAGATCTTAAAGAAGTAAAACCAGAAATCAAAGAAATTAAAGAAGTTAAAGAAATTGAAAAAATTCCCGACAGTATCGGAACAGTTACCGCTAACCCAACAAACGAAGTGCAACAAACACTCGCTTTAATGGCTCAAAGTATCGATAACATCGGACAACGTCTAGCAACACAAGAAGCTTTCATATCTTCTGAAGAGCGTCCTGCTGTTGGTGAAACTGCTGTTAACAACGGATAAACAGGAGTAGAGTAGTGCTTGTTGTTATTGCTAATAGCTATGACAAGTCTGCTCGGTCTTTTGTTGAACATTCGGCAAGTGATGGTGTAACGTTACTCACCCCTGAAGATTTATCAGTGGTTGGGTGGCGACACCATCTGGGAAATACCAAAAATTCTACGGTGGTAGTGGGAGGAAAAATTATAGAAGTTGCACAAATAACAGGTGTGTTAACTCGCCTCCCTGTAGTTTTTCCAGAGGAACTTTTTCATATTGTTCCCAACGATCGCTCTTATGTAGCTGCTGAAATGACAGCATTTTTGGTTTCCTGGTTAAATACACTAAAATGTCCAATGCTCAACCGACCGACACCTACTTGTCTACTTGGACCGAATTGGCGATCGCCCCAATGGATTTATGCTGCTGCTCAAGTGGGGATGTCTGTACGTCCTCTGCATCAACATATTGCTCTAGGGAAGGAAAGTTTGCCAGAGGTAATTCCAGAAAATTCAGCAACAGTAACTGTTGTTGGTAAATGTTGTATTGGTGAAGTTGACCCCACCTTAGCAAATCAGGCAAGAACTCTTGCTGATGCTGCTGGAATTGACTTATTAACTGTTCAATTTAGTCAAGCTGATGCTAATGCAGAATTTCTTGATGCTAATTTGTGGGCAGATATTTCTCAACCAGCGATCGCTACTGCCATTCTGGAGTATTTTAACTAGCTATCAGCTATCAGCATTTCAGCTAGCCTCCTGGGTCGGAAATGTGTTAACAGCTTTTAGCAGCTCTGGGTTAAATCCCTGGTTTCTATAAACCGGAAGGTTGAGTCGGGGATTTCAACCCCGACGAGGGCGTAAAAAAAGTCCTAATGCTGACCGCTGAGGTGCTGAGTGCTGACTGCTTTTTAACTAGCTATAGGGCTACGCGCAAGTCAAAAGTAATTCCTGACTAACTTTGACCTGCTTGGTGCGCGTTCTCTTGCAACTGTCGTCGTCGCGGGGTCTCATCTGCATTTATAAATGTCCGCGCCCTATTTGCGTAGTGCTATATCAGCTTTTAGCAGCTCTGGTTAAAATCCCTTGCACCTATGGCGGTGAAAATCCCCATCTTTACGCTCAAAAAATAATTTGACTGATTGCTGACCGCTTTTTTAACGAGGAAAAAAAATGTTAATTCTGTTGTGGGGATTACCCGGAGATTCACCTTTAGCAGCAGTACAGAAAGAATTGCAAAATTTAGGTATACCTCATGTACTGCTCAACCAACGAGAAATTCTTGAAACCGAAGTTAAGCTTTCTGTAGGGGAAAAAATTACAGGGGAAATCTGCACTCCCACTCACAAAATAGACTTGAGTGCAGTCACAGGAGTTTATTTGCGCCCCCACGACTCCTTCAGACTTCCAGAAATCATCGAAGCAGGACCTGACAGTTATGCTTGGCAACACGCGAGTGCAGTAGATAATGCTTTGTTGTCATGGGTAGAAATGACTCCTGCCTTAGTTTTGAATCGTCTTTCAGCAATGGCAGCGAATAATTCTAAACCGTATCAGTTACAGCAAATTTGTAAGTTTGGGTTTCAAGTACCTGACACTTTAGTGACTACTACTCCTAATGCGGTACATGAGTTTTGGCAAGACAATGGCAGTGTGATTTACAAATCTGTCAGTAGTACCCGCAGTAAGGTTTCTCAGTTGCGACCAGAACATACCGAACGTTTGGCTAATGTTGTTTCTTGTCCAACTCAATTTCAGCAATATATACCCGGTAGGGATTATCGGGTTCATGTAGTGGGTGGAGATGTATTTACCTGTGCTATTAGTTCTGCTGCGGATGATTATCGTTACGCGGGAGTTGCCAATGCTCCTGAAATTTTTAGTTGTCGTTTACCGGAAGATATAGAAAATAAATGTAGAGCAATGGCGGCAGAAATGGAATTATCTTTAGCTGGCATAGATTTGCGAGAAACTCCAGAAGGTGAGTGGTACTGTTTTGAGGTTAATCCTTCTCCAGGATTTACATATTATCAGCAAGAAACAAATCAACCTATTAGCAATGCCATAGCTAGATTATTGGCATCTTTAAAAGTCAAAAGTCAAAAGTCAAAAGTCAAAAGTAAGATTTTATAAGCTTAAAACTTTAACTATACAGTAATTTACGGAAGTTATAAGTTATAAGTAAAAATTCAAACCTCTATAATTCCTTGTTTCTCATAACTACTCTTCCCCGTTACAAAAACAACTTCTAACTTCTAACTTCTAACTTCTGACTTCTGACTTCTGACTTCATTAAAGCCTATTCCCTACTATAAAATTATGAATTTAAAATTTACACCACTTTCTTTCAGTTGGGTAGCACTTCATCCTCAACCTCGCGGAATTATCCAATTTATCGGTGGAGCTTTTTTTGGCAGTTTGCCAACGATTTTTTATCGCTATTTCTTAAGTCAAATGTATGCTAAAGGATACAGCATTATTGCTTTACCTTTCCGCTTTAGTTTCCAACACTGGCCTATTGCTATTAGTTTATTAAAAGAACAAAGTATATTAGCAAAAGCAATGCCAGAACTTGCGGAAAAACTGGGTTATCAAAATAATATCTATACTGACAAATCAAAATATTTTTGGGTTGGTCATAGTTTGGGCTGCAAATATATTATGCTGCTAGAATTCATGAGTGAAAATGGATGGCAAGACAAACTCAGAAAATATGTTAATAGTCAGGAGGTAGAAAAGGTAGAAATAATTTTCAATCAAGTTCATCCCAGTATAACTACTATTTTAAATCAGCATTCTTTGTTAATGGCTCCAGATATTAGTGATACAAATAGTGCCATACCTGTACCGGCTTTAGCAAAATTAATAGACCGAATTGGTTTAGGAGCAAAACCAAGTAGAAAACAAACTCAATCTTTGATTAAACATAGTGATTTATTTCAGTTAATTTCTATGATTTCTTTTTCTAAAGATACTGTTGCAGGTAGTATTACAGATCGAGGCAAAAGTAAAGAAATTCAAGATAAAAGTGATGTAATTTGGTTAATAAATACCTTGAAAAATCGAGGATTATTACATCAAGAAATCTCCGGCAAGCATTTAGAACCGGTTGGAATAAAAGTAGGCAACTATATTGTTGATTTGAATCCTTTAGATAAATTTATTCAGCCAATTTATCACAGATGTTTAGAACAAATAGCTTTACATTTATTGGATAATAGTTAGGTGATTATATTTATCTTTCAAATATTGATACATAAAAAAACAATATGTTCAATAATTGATAATTGATAATAAATAATTGATAATTACCTATCCCTAAAACGGATTGGGGCGATGTAGTTCATCAATTTGAAAAGCGCTGTCATCTCAAGAAAGTTGGTAACAAGTATCAAGTAGCGATCGCTAATAATTAATAGAGAAGAAAGAGGGAAGAAGTTTAGAAGGAAGAAGTTTAGAAAGAATAAGTTTAGAAGGAAGAGTGAAGAAGTTAATATGGAAGAAGTTAAGAGGGAAAAATGATAGATATAGCGGTCTGAAATGAATTGGAACAAATCTTTTGAAAAATTTGTTTTGCAATACACCTTTTTGTAGTAGTAAATATTGAACAAAAAAAAGTAGAGTTCTATTACATCATTTTGGGATGATTTATAAATAATCTCGGATTTCTATAGACCCTCAAAAATTATTACAAGAATTATGAATCATCAATATACTTTAGCAGCAGAATTTTCACAGTCGGGAGTGGGTTTACATACTGGTATAAAATCTCATATGTAGTTTCTAGGACTCTCTCCACAGAATAAGGCATTGGAGATATTCGCATTCGTATAATTATTAATTAAAGAAGGAAGAAGTAAAAAAGTAAGAGGGAAGAAGTTAAGAGGGAAAATGATAGATATAGCGGTCTGAAATGAATTGGAGCAACTTTTTTTAAGAATTTGTTTTGCGATGCACCTTTTTGTAGTAGTAAATATTGAACAAAAAAAAGTAGAGTTCTATTACATCATTTTGGGATGATTTATAAATAATTTAGGATTCCTATAGACGATAAAAAATTATTACAAGAATTATGAATCATCAATATACTTTAGCAGCAGAATTTTCACAGTCGGGAGTGGGTTTACATACTGGTATAAAATCTCATATGTAGTTTCTACGACTCTCTCCACAGAATAAGGCATTGGAGATATTCGCATTCGTATAATTATTAATTAAAGAAGGAAGAAGTAAAAAAGTAAGAGGGAAGAATTTAAGAGAGAAAAATGATAGATATAGCGGTCTGAAATGAATTGGAGCAACTTTTTTTAAGAATTTGTTTTGCGATGCACCTTTTTGTAGTAATAAATATTGAACAAAAAAAAGTAGAGTTCTATTACATCATTTTGGGATGATTTATAAATAATCTCGGATTTCTATAGACCCTCAAAAATTATTACAAGAATTATGAATCATCAATATACTTTAGCAGCAGAATTTTCACAGTCGGGAGTGGGTTTACATACTGGTATAAAATCTCATAT
>NZ_JAAHGT010000162.1:0-1237 GCF_010672385.1 Okeania sp. SIO2F4 | reverse complement strand
TATAAATAATCTCGGATTTCTATAGACCCTCAAAAATTATTACAAGAATTATGAATCATCAATATACTTTAGCAGCAGAATTTTCACAGTCGGGAGTGGGTTTACATACTGGTATAAAATCTCATATTAAGGTTATGCCTGCTCCTCAAAATACAGGTAAATATTTTGTTAGGGTTGATTTGCCTAATTATCCAGTAATTCCAGCTCTAATTTCTTCTGTAGTTTCTACGACTCTCTCTACAGAATTAGGCATTGGAGATATTCATATCCGTACTGTAGAACATCTATTAGCTGCTTTGGCAGGAATGAGCATAGATAATGCTCGAATAGAAATTGATGGCCCAGAAATTCCCTTATTAGATGGTTCGGCCAAAATATGGGCGGAGGCGATCGCTTCTGTAGGATTAGTAGAAGCAAAGGGGGGTGATGGGGTGATGGGAAGATGGGGTGATGGGGTGATGGAAAGATGGGGTGATGGGGTGATGGGGAGATGGGGTAATGAAAAGATTAATAATACTCATATCCCATACTTAATAACTCAACCAGTTTGGATATATCAGGGGGATGCTTTTGTTGCTGCTTTACCTGGTCCAGAAACTCGCTTTACTTATGGCATAGATTTTGATTTACCAGCCATTGGTAATCAGTGGCATAGTTGGTCTCCAGAAAAAGAAAGTTTCGCTGACTCTATTGCCCCAGCTCGGACATTTGGTTTAGCCCATCAAATTGACCAATTGCGAGAAGGTGGTTTAATCAAAGGTGGTACTTTAGAAAATGCTTTGGTTTGTAGTGAGTCTGGATGGTTAAATCCACCCTTAAGATTTACAAATGAACCAGTACGTCATAAAATATTAGATTTAATTGGAGATTTGAGTTTATTGGGAAATTTTCCTCAAGGTCATTATTTGGCTTACAAAGCTAGTCATAAATTACATATCCAATTAGCTCAAAAAATTTCAGGGCTATACCAGTCGCCTGGGCAGTAATGTTAAAACTTCTGTGGTGCGAGTATCTTGCCCGCTAGTAGTGTACCTAACTAAGATAAAATTCCCTGTACAAGGAAATATATCTCAGATAAATAGTGCATCAAAACTATAACGTCTTAGTTTCGTAGAGAGCAGATTCCAAGTATGTCAAATACAAATATTTAATGTTAGAACCTATCTAGTGCAGGTATCTTACCCACAGATACTGTAGTTAACTGAGATAAAATTTCCCCTGTACAAGGAAATATATA
>NZ_JAAHGT010000161.1 GCF_010672385.1 Okeania sp. SIO2F4 | reverse complement strand
CCCACACTTCCCACACTTCCCACACTTCCCACACTTCCCACACTCCCCACACTCCCCACACTTCCCACACTCTCCACACTCCCCACACTCCCCACACTCCCCACACTCTCCACACTTCCCACACTCTCCACACTTCCTATACCATTACTATGCACCACCATCTTTTTGTCTTTTTATTCCCAGTTAAGTGTTCCCAGTTAAGTGTTCCCTCAAACCTAAAATTTTGTACCTCGCGCTTTTTGGGAATTGCTATAGTAATAAATACTCTACTTTTTCAGCTTCACTTCATGGCAAATAATAGTACAACTTTAGGAAAAAAAATCAGTATAAAACACTGCAAAACATCAATTAACAGTCTGCCATACTAAATTATAGTATCTCTAAAGTAATTGTAGTTTCTGAAGAAAATTGAGAGAAAAACTCAACATTTTTTTCTACAAACTTAAATCTATCTCAATTATTTATATATAATAATCCCCCCGATCAAACAGTAATCTATCAGGGGATATTGCAGCTATTTATCTAGCAGTAACAACTATGGGATTAACATCTTTCTCGAAAGACATAAGAGAAAGATGAAAAATTATTATTAATTATGAGGAGTAATTAACCATGGAAAAAGCATTTAAAGCTCAAAAAACAAGCAACCTTACAAGTAATTCTTATGGTTTGAGCCGTTGGTTAAAATCTCTAGCCCTAGGCATAATTCCTGCTATTTTAACTGCTTTACCAGTCAATGCAGCCAAGCAAATTTCTGTAGGTCACGAAGGTCTAAATACCTTCATTTCTGTCTCATCATTAGAAACTTATGCTAAAAATGGAGAAATTAACTATGAACTAGCTAGCTATATGCTGCTTTTAGAAGCTGAAGACGAACAAGAATATCGAGAATTATTGCAAACTCGCTACAATTTTCCGCCTCAAATAGTTTCTCAATTTCTCCACTCACCTATGGGAAAATTATTCCTCAAAAGTTTAGGCGAAGTAATTAAAACTCAATCAATTGCTGATGACTTATCCTCTGTTGAAAATGGTGCAGAAGCAATTAAAACAGCCTTGTTAAAATCTGTCAATGATTCTGAAGGCTTAACTATGATAAATTTTGTTCGTCATTTTCCTAGTGATGTTATGTGGCTAGAAGCCAAGAAAATTTTGGCTGTAACTGAAAAAGTTTCTACAGTACAAGAACAGACAAAAGCTTTTGTTGAAACAGTAGCAAATCTAACATTAAAAGAAGCCGATCGAGAAAACAAAGTAGATTATTCTCAATTACCAGATATTAGAAAAAAAGGAAAATATAGCTTTTCCCAACAAGAAATTATTCTTGAAGATACCAGACGGAATCGCAAATTTTCAGCCAAATTTTATTTCCCAAATATCTCTTCAAAAGAAACACAAATTCCTGTAGTAGTTATTTCTCATGGTTTAGGCTCCAATGGGGTAAACTTTGAGAGTTTAGCTGAACATTTAGCCTCTTATGGATTTGCTGTTGCCCTACCCCAACATCGAGGCAGTAATTATGAATATATCCAGAAATTTTTAGCAGGTAAAACTCAAGATATGTTCCAGGGGAATGAATTTATCGATCGCCCTTTGGATATTTCTTTCTTATTAAATGAATTAGAGCAGTTAAATAAATATCAATTCCAGGGTCAGTTAAACTTAGAAAAAGTTGGTATGTTTGGTCATTCTTTTGGAGCTTCTACCGCTTTTGCTTTAGCAGGTGCTGAGATTAACTTTAGTCAACTCAAACAAGACTGTGGCCCAGAAATGGAAGTTTTGAATATGTCGCTGCTGCTACAGTGTCGTGCTTTGGAATTGAAGCCACAAAAATATAACTTCAAAGATGATAGAATTGCAGCAATATTTGTACTTGACCCAGTAAATAGTAGTTTGTTTGGAAAAGCTGGTATGGGTCAAGTTAAATTACCTGTTTTGTGGGGAAGTGGGAGTGAAGATAAAATTACTCCCATAGTTTTAGAACAAGTAAACTCTTTTACTTCTTTGACAACTCCTGATAAGTATTTAGTCTTAACAGAAGGAACAGATCATATTAATATTAATTTGGGTGCAGTACACAAAAATGCTTTCACTTCTCTAGAAGACTTAATTAAACCAGACCCAGAAGTAGTAGTTGGTTATGCTAATGCTTTTGGTTTAGCATTTTTCCAAACCCACATTGCCAATCGCTCTGAATATCGTCCTTATTTGCAAGCATCCTATGCTCAGACCATCAGCGAACAACCTTTTAATCTAAGTTTGGTGAAGTCTTTATCAGAAACTCAGTTAAACAAAGTATCAAAGCAAGCAAGAACAAACTAATTATATCATTTCCGGTAGCATCAGTATTGTAAGGTAAGGAAGAAGGAAGAAGGAAAAAAGGCAGGACTTACGCATGCAACTCCCTTGAAAACGCCATATGTAGCGGCCAATGGCATTCGCCCTCACTTGATTTAGTGTCCATGCGTAAGTCCTGTTAGATTAGATCTGGAGTAGGGGCGGGTTCTAATTGAAATTAATCAGGACTTATATAGAATCCGGGTAATTAGTTATCGTATTGCTGAGGAGTCAGGAGTCAGGAGAAATATTGGATTTGAATAGGATGAATTTTTAAATTCCTATTCATTCAATAGAACATCTGTATTAAGAGGAAGTAATGAATGCGATTACTGTATAACCGGATTTTATATTACGCAAAATATTAAATTACACACCATCTGTAGGGGCGAATGGTTTTGCTTCGCAACATGAAACGCCCCTATTAGATATGGTCATTCTGCGTAAGTCCTGGTTATGAAAATTCAATCAGATGAACCCGCCCCAATGATAATGATGTAACCTACAAAATTAGCTGTGTCAGTCTAGTAGGCTGTTGGCAATAATTATATCATGTCCGATGCTACCAGACATGATATTAAACCTTCTTTCCTTCTTTCCTTCTTCCCTCTTCCTAAGATTCACCAACCCCTATTATTTTTTGTTATTTTTGATTAATTTACTCTTTAACTGATACCTAACAGTAGCATAAACTGCCTTGTAAGAAGCATTAATATTATATTCCTCTTGCAACCATGTTTGAATTTCTCCATAACTCTGAAAACCATTATCGGGGTCATTCAGTCGTTTTTCCAAGCTATCTCGCGCTTCTACTGGAATTGCTGGTTTGCGCCCCCCATTTTGTTTGACCTGCAATAATCCTGGTAGACCATCCTTACGATATTGCCTCAACCACCGTTGCACTGTAATCCGATTTACCCCTAGAGTAACTGCCAATTCTGTAACTGTTGCCACTTGACCAATTTTAAATAGATACAATGCTTGAATCTTCTGAAAACCACTAGCGGTTTTTTGATGATTTAACAATTTTTTCAGTTCTGGAACTGTTTCTGTGATTTCTATTTTACATACACCGGCCATATTTATTTCCCTTTAGCTATATACTTTCTAAGATTAAAATCTTTTCCATAATATCTGTAGCATACAAAAAAGTAAATAACCACTATAATATTTTTAACAAAGACTAAAGTGCATACTGATATCAAACCTGGGTAATTAATGAATAATGAATAATGAATAATTACCTCTGGTTAAAACCGTAACGGAATTGAATATAAGGAAATCACAATTTCTTTTCAAGGGGAGATTGGATATGGCTAGGTTTCTGATGCATCCCATCCTAAGGTCATACTCCGCTTTCCGACCGCTTTTTCCCCTATGGGGGGAGGCTTTTAACCAAGGTATTTAATTAATAATTATTAATTATTAATTATTCGGTAATTACTTATTGTATGATTTAAGAGCTAGATCTGGACTATAACTTTGTAGCAAAAATTTATCCAAATTGTATTATTTGCATAAATTTTTGTGTATTCAGGTAAACTATCTACAGCCATAAGCGATAAAAATATTGATCAAATTGAGAGGAGCAAGCATGGGTAAGAGAAACCCCATTACATTTATTCTAATTATCCTGGCTTTAGGTTACGGCGGTTCAATTGTTTGGTTAAATAATCTACAAAAAAAATCCATAATTATAGCTCAAGGAAAAATAGCTAGTTTAGGAGATATTAATCAAAATGTAGATATTAATAAACTTAGGGCAGCACGAAATCAATTGCCCAAAGCAATAGCCATTTTAGAACAAGCAATTCAATTACCTGGTATACCCTTACAACCTGTATCCAGAGAAATAGTTAAACTAAATTATCAACTAACAGCAATAGAGAGAAAACTATATTTAGAAGAATATGGATTCATATATTTAAAGTTAGCAAAAGAGTCAGCAATGGCAGCAGCTTTATTAGTACAAAATCCACCCCATCCTATTAAGACTTGGTATAAAGCACAAGAAAAATGGCAATATGCAATTAATTTATTAGAAAAAATTCCTCAAGAGAGCGGTTCATATCTAGAAGCTAGAGAAAAGTTAAAACTTTATCGGGAAAATTATCAAGTAATAACTAAAAGATTTAATTGGGCAAAACAGGCAATTGAAATTAATAACCAGGCTAAACAAAAGATGGAAAAAGGAAATTATTGGGGTGCAATTAGAGACTTAAAAAAAGCTATAAATCTTAACCCTGGTCAGAGTGAAACTTACTTAAGTAGAGGAGTTGCTTATTCTCAAGTGGGAATGAGAAGAGCAGCGATCGCCGACTTTAATAAAGCTATCGAAATAAATCCTGGAAATTCTCAAGCTTATTATTACCGAGGTGATGAATATCTACAATTAGGAGACAAACAAAAAGCACTGGAAGACTTAAATAAATCTATTAAGATTGATGCTAATAATCCTAAGTCTTACTTTAATAGAGGGGTGGTTTATTACTTAAGAGGAAATCAAAGTAAAGCAATAGAAAATTTTCAGCAAGCTGCTTTTCTTTTTGGATTAGATGGAGATTCAGAAAGTCAAAAAATGGCAGTAGATATGCTAAAAAGATTTCAAGAATAGTATAGTGCTACGCGGAAATCATTTCAGTTATCAGTTATCAGTTATCAGTACCTCCTGTTTAACCAGGAGGCTTGAAATACGGAATACTCTTTTCTCTTGGTCGATTGGATATGGCGTTTAGCGTTCCGCACAACGCGCGTTAACGCGGAGCGACTTGAATTGCGGAGCGGCTCTGTAAGAGCGGGAAACCTCGCTATCCCATCCTAAGGTCATGCTCCGCTTTCCGACCGCTTTTTATCCCCTTAAAAGAGGAGGCTTGAGACCCAAATTTTTCGGTCAAAAGTTAAAAGTAATATCTGACTTATTCTGCTTGTTGCCTATGAGTTTGGGTCAGTAATTCGCAAATTTGCTCAAGGTAGGATAGAAAATCCTAAATGATTAGCAATTGAACGTTGACGCATAGGTATAAGAGTATGAACTGGTGAATTTAATAATCTCCCTTGAGAATCAGATCTTACTACTAAAGTTGTTGAACCTCCACCATCTAAATTTAATGCTTTATCTACACCCAAATTAATCATAAATTCCTGTAGTTCTCCCATAGTCAGACCATCACTATAAAAAGGCTGTTTACCATCAACTAAAACTAACCATAATTTATCACCTTTTTGATTAGTTGCTACTACTGTCCGTGGATAAGGTCTCTGATTAAAAGGTGAATTTCCTGGCACAGCAATTGCCTGACCATTAGCAATTAAAATTAAATTACCAGAAATAGCTTGAGTAGTTTGAATCGGACAAATAGAATTATCTGATATTTGAGCATAGTTCTTGATATTAAAACATAAAGTCGGCCAATTTCTATCAATTATAGAGTAGTCATCACCATTAGATATTGCTCGTCCGACTACGTTGACTAAATCTCCACTTTTAGGGTAAAAATCCCAAGGTGTCTTTTCATAAAATGGGTAGAAAAAATTTGCATTTATTCCTAGCTGTAAATCAAATTCATTGACAAATTCAGAAGTGGTACGGGCAGGAATTTTCATATCTGGAGAAGTAGAAATTCTTGGCGTTACTAATACTTTAAATCCTGGTGTAGTCAGGTCAATAGTAACAACATGAATCATAATTGGACGAGGTCGATCAAATGAAATCCTTTCATATAAAACTCCGGGAAATAGTAGTAAATTTGTGTTAGTTCGAGGAGGGCGAATAAAAGATAATATAGTAAAAATTGTAAGTATTAAAATTAAGAAAAAGACAATGCCAATAGTTAAGAGCGATCGCCATGTCAAAATTCTAGTTCTAGACATTAGATAAAATCCTCATTTTTTGAATGAATAATGAATAATGAATAATTAACAATTAATACCAGTTTGATAAATGTTTGCTACTAATCTATCTTGCCTGTTCCCTATAACTAGAGTTTTGTAACATTCTTTTTTCAAAATGGTATAATATCATGTCCGGTTGAATAGTTATAATTAAAGCTTGTAGTAGGGCTTTAGACCTATCTATCTATTATCGGGCTAAAGCCCTACTACAAACAAAAATTTTTTTATCACGCTCTTATCCGGACATAATATAATACAGAATATTCCAGGTTAATGTGGTTCAAATGAGAGAATAAATATTTTTTACCTATTACCGAAAAATTGAGGTACAAAGTCTCTCCATTCATGGAGAAAAAAATTCCTTTTAGGCAATTGCTCTATTACAGAAGAGGTAATTATTAATTATTAGAGATTGAATGTATCAGGAAATATAAAAAGGAGATAGGGAACACTTAACTGGGAACACTTAACTGGGAATAAGGAGGAAGAAATCAAGACAAATATTTGTCGCTTAAAAATCTAGGAATATATGTACTGAATACTTCTCTATCTACCAAATTTCAATCTCTTGAACTATTACCGGTTTGAGATTTTAGTCACTCGTATGCTCTCTTAATACTTATTTTACAAACAGTCTCTTAATTATTAATTATTAATTATTAATTATTAATTGTTGAACCTATTCCCTATCTTCAATATCTTAACAAATAGGTTGTTTTCCAGGTTTCACAGCATGAATATACTCACTACCAGAATTAGGCCAACCTCTGCGATAAGCTGCTGACTCTGGTTTTCCCCATCCCAACTGTAGCAACATCTCCAAAAAATTTGATTTTTCCCACTTCAACATATTTGCCCATTCTGTACGTTGGGCGATCGCCTCTATCTCAATTATTTCTATTGGGCGAAATTCTCGACCATGACTCACACTTAAATATAAATCCATCCCTATGGTCACTTGATTCCAGAAATTTAACACAGAAGCTTTTGCTGCCTGCAAAATTTCTAAATCATCCGACAAGGCAATTAACTGTTCATGCACCACAGGAAAACTAATAGTTTTCTCATTAACTGTCACTTGTCGCCATACAATACCAGAAACCAAATATTCTCTTTGATAACGATGAATAGCAGCTTTAAAATCTTGATAGGCAGTAAACTTTTGAAACGCCTCTGGTTTGAGAAATTGGTCAACAACTGGGTTTCCAGTACGGGGGGTTGCAGCCAAATTAAGACGCTGGCCTTGTATACAAGCTTGGCGTTCTTCAGCTAAGATATTGATTAGTTCGGTAGTATTGTAGACCTTTGACATAAGGACATACTATAGTCAGAGTTATATAAAATGTCTTTATTGTGACATATTTTTGGCTCAAGCAAAGGTATTCACAAATTCTTTTTTCAAAATTATTGCAGCTAAAATAGTAGCGCGTCGAGCTTTATGGGTGTGGGTCATTTCAGTTATCAGTTATCAGTTATCAGTTATCAGTTATCAGTACCTCCGACTCAAGTCGGAGGCTTGAAATACTGAATTGAATATTTCTTTCATCTCCTTAAAAGGGGAGGCTTTGGACTTGATTTTTTGGTAAATTAACATCTTGCACTGACATAATATGATGCTTGGGTTTGTTAAAATAGAATATAAGAGAACAATAATGTTCTGCTAATGATTGAATAATTAAGTTTATTAAATCTTGATAATATTAAAAGGAGTAAAAAATGGGTTTAATTAGTGGTCTGCTAGGCAATGCTTCCGAACTTAATGTTGATTCTAAAAAACTAGATAAGTTATTCAACGATATTTTAGTAGATGGAGAACAAATCGAAAAAGCTTACCAAATTATTCGCGATATGTTTGTGTTTACTAATAAGCGTTTAATATTGGTAGACAAACAAGGAGTGACTGGGCATAAAATTGAGTTTCTTTCTATTCCTTACTCAAAAATTACTAAATTTTCTAAAGAAAGTGCAGGGCATTTTGATCTAGATGCAGAATTAAAAATTTGGGTGGGTAGTGAATCAGAACCAATTAGCCATGAATTTAATCGTTCGGTGAATATTAATGAAGTATATGCTGTACTAAGTAAGTATGTTTTGAAGTAAATTATCAGTTTAGTTATCAGCATTCAGCCATCAGCTATTAGCTATTAGCTATTAATTTATTTCCTTTAGAGCAGGAATTAGTATTGAGAGATTTAACAGAAATTAAAAGTCTTGGAAAAAAACTAACCTCGATCTTGGCAGTGTATATTCATTTTGTTTTGTGAAACAGCTAAAAGCTGAATGCTTACTTTTAATTAAATAATTTGGTTGAGTCAAGAGTAGATCCACTTATGAACTACTCTTTAATTTTTATTATCCTAATTTTTGATAGTGTTCCATCACAGGAGATTGAAATCTATCTGTCAATCAATCTTTTTCCTTCATTCAAAGATTATGATACCAATTTCATTAACTTAGGCTACACTACTTATCTTATACTGAAACGTAAAATAATTTCCTGAAATTAGTGTAGCATCAAAGTTTTGAGCCGATCAAATCTTACTTTTGACTTTTGACTTTTAACTTCCGTGAAACGCTATGAGTAACGGTCCTGACCCTAATCTTAAATATCCAATGCCTAATCAAACTCGATTAGTCTATTTAAAAAATATTATTAACAATCCCAACATTATTGTGGGAGATTATACTTATTATGATGATTTGGAAAATCCAGAGAATTTTGAGCGGAATGTTCTCTATCATTTTGACTTTATTGGAGATAAATTAATTATTGGTAAATTTTGCTCTATTGCCTCTGATGTAAAATTCATTATGAATGGTGGAAATCATCGGACTGACTGGTTTACAAATTACCCATTTCCTGTGTTTGGAAATGGTTGGGAAAAAGCCATGCCTGACTCTTGGCCAGACAAAGGTAATACTGTTATTGGTAATGATGTTTGGATTGGTTATGGAGCAACAATTATGCCCGGTATTCAAGTAGGAGATGGAGCGATTATTGCGACAAAATCTGTGGTGACAAAGAATGTTGAACCATACAGTATTGTAGGTGGAAATCCGGCTAAGGAAATTCGGAAAAGATTTGAGGAAGCTATTATTAAAGAGTTGTTAGAGATTAAATGGTGGGATTGGGAAATTGATAAAATAACTCGGAATTTACAGGCAATTTGTGGTTCGGATATTAATGCTTTACGAGAAGCTGTTTGAGTTCTATTTTGTAGATATTTAGATAAATAAAGTGTTTTTTTTGTAGGGGGATAAAAATCCCCATTAATCACTAAATACTTATTGAATAAAATTACCTCTAGGAAGGCAGATCTTTTAACTTTTTCTTCAGAAGTAGCTCTTTGATGTTTTTCATAAAAATATATTTTTCAGTGTAAACTTTTACTATTTCTGATTGGAGAGCTTCTTCACTACTACCAGATGCAGACATCCGTATTCGCTCAAGAGCAATTGCAGCATCGTTAAAAAGACTAATAATCTCATTATGAGAGATGTATGCCAGGTCTTTAACATGAGGAACAGCTAGATTATGTACTTTAGTACGGGGAGAAATAATAACAGTAGAGCAAGGCATAAAATCAGGAATTAACTTATCACTTCTTACTCTTTCTTCATGTGTAAGAGCCTGACGAACTGTTTTAAGTGATATGCCATCTTCAGCATTTTCATCAGTTTTGGCCTCAAATACAAAAGCATACCAAGAACCGAATATCCAGACTCCATCAGGCGCACCATCATCTGGCCATTGATGAGTTTTTGCTCCTAACATTTTCCCTAGTAAATCTAAACCATTTTCAAATGGTTTAGCTTCCTGGCTTTCAATTTTTATTTGAAATTCAGATATTTTTTTCGCATAATTACCACCCCTTATTCTCCATTTCTGAAGTAATTCGTGAATTACTAGAAACCAATCTTGAGTTGGTAAATTTTCAGGAATACTACTTTCATCTACTCCAGAAAGTTGAGAGCGCAGTTTACCAAGCCAAGTAATATTTGAAGAAGTTAATGAAGCTTTTTCAAGATATGAAATAGCTGTTGATTTAAAAATATCATTTTTAGAGTGTTTCCAATGTAGGAAAGCAGTTGTAGCAGTTTGATGATGCCAAAATGCCCGATATGGTCGAAGATCCTCTCCTCCTTCCAATGCTTCTAAGATTTTGGTCGCAAAATCTAAAGCCTTTTCATATTCTCCCTTCCATGAGGCATACATATAATCAATCTCATAAGGCATTGCTTTAGCAAGAGCTTTGGCTGTAGAATCTGAATTTTTTGAACATGAATCACGACGTTTACGAATTTCTTGCTCTGCGTCTTGTCATCCAGGGGTCTGTGTCAAAAATTCTTCAGCAAGTTCTACAAAATCTTCGGCAGTACGGTCTGTTGAATTATCTAAACCAAATGAAATTTCAGCCTGTAATTCTGGATGCATACCTTTCGTGACTTTACTCGTACAGCATCGCTCTGTCAATTTATCCCCGAGAACTACAACTACAGAATAATCACTTTCATCACGAGTACAACGACCCATTGCTTGTGTAATTCTTGTACGAATACGATTGTTGAGTTGAGAAGAGGCTCCAAGACCTGTCCTCAGATAAAGTTCTTGTAAGCCAGAAGCGGATGGCTCACTATTCAATATCATGAACCGACAATTATCACCTGGTAAATCAATACCATCATAACGATTAGCCAAGAGAAGTGCAGAGAAATGTGGACATTTTGTAAATGAGTCCAGATTTTGCTCTATCTCCCCAGATTTAACAACAGTATGAGATTGCGATATTTTGTCTTCCCACTCCTGAATAGTTGGGTCGTTAGGAACAAGTATCAGAGCGCGGTTAACCTTTTTTAGCATTTGAACTGCTACTTCTTCCGGATTTTCATTAGCTGATAACCCAGGAAACAAAATCAACCGTCTGCCAGTGCTTCTCTTGTGCCATTCTTCAGGTATTGGCAACCTAGCTATTTTCTTGATACCAAAGACTCTTTCAATATCTCCATCTTCTCCAAGCGTTGCTGACATATATACACGCTGTTTTGCATTTGAAAATGGTTTATGGGTTTTAGTTGGTGGAATCAGAGGACGAATTTCAAGAGTTTTTGGAGAAATATAAATCGAACAAGCTTCAAAATGAGATGAAAGAATGCTCCATGAATACTCAAGATCATCATCCTTAGCTACAACTTCTCCAATTCTCTGACTAAGGTGAGTATAGTAGTCAAAAGAAGCAATAGTAGAAATCATATCCACATAATATTCATCGGAGTGATTACTGCCTCCTGTTTTAATTCTATGCTTCATAGAATCTGGTATAACTGGTTCAAGTATTGAATATATTGATCTATATAATGATATGTGCTTTTCCTTACTTATGGATAACGTCCATAAATCAGTAATGTAGTTATCTGCAGAATGAGCATCATCACAAATAATTACTTCAGGGTCATTAATACGAGGATTTGTGTTAAATAGTCCACTATATGTAGTTATTGCAATTGCTTTACCTTGTTGATATTCATAAAACATCCCTCGATCATAATTTTTCTGACGACCCACTAGCAAAGAAGTTTTTATCCCATAAAGTTGAGCTTTTTGATTGATTTGAGAACAAAGTTGTTTAGTAGGACAGAGAAAAACTATAAATGCTCGACGACGGTACTCAGCAATTAAAAGACCAACTAAAGTTTTGCCTGTACCTGTAGGTAATTCAATTGCTAGATCTTTACTGTGAATGTGATTTTGATGATAATCCTCTAATATTTTACCTTGATGCTGCCATAGGTATTTTACAGAAGAATCTCGGTTAAGATCCCGAAACATAAGTACAATTGATTCAGGTATAGGACCTTCTGATACAGAGGTACGAAATTTACTCATTCAATTTTCTCAAGTTAATTATTTGTAAGCTTTATATAGTTTAACAAAAAATTTAGCAGATACCTCTCTTCAATTTTTCATACCTTTAAACCTCTCTTTCGCCGACTCAAACGCCTCCTGCATCACACCTTGAATTTTCTCTGGGTCTGGTTTTTTCCCTCCCATCAAGTCTCCAAAATAAACACAAGCACTTTCACCCAACGCCCAAGTATAAGTTGCTGCCCAAGAAGCAGCGATCGCGCTCCCGAACCCAGGCACAAATTTAATCAACTCTCGCCCCACAGCTTGAGCAACAAAACCCCCACCAATAGCACTAACAATTCCACCTGCTTGAGATGGAGAAATTGTTTGCCCATACAAATTTCCCAATAAACCCACCATCGAAACTTGCAAGGCTGTCAATACTGGCATTGTCGCAAAAGGTAGAGGTACTGCTGCTGCGGTAGCCGCCATAATAGTAAATGATAAAATGTAACGTCTCCCAACATCTCGATAAATATTCCCCAGTTGTTTGTTTGCTTCTTCGTCTAATAATTGATAAATTGTTCGAGCTTCTGCTTCTGGCAGCAATTCCGCTAAATTATCTCTAAAAGCTTCTAAACCATAAAATACGGGGTTATACCCATCCTCTTCCAGGGTAAAGTCGAGCAACACAGAGCTATTATACAACTTGCCAAAATCTTCCTGAATAGCAGCAAAAGCGCGGTTTAGTTCCTCATATTCTGGAGGATATTCGGGATGGTCGTTAGTGGGGTTGGGATAAACTTCGTGCAGACAAGTCACTGCTAACAAACAAGGAATATTTGGATATTCTTGTCGCAACTGTTGTGCTACCTGTCGTAAAGTATCCGTGGCAAAATCATTAATTTTTACAGTCAAAATCAAAATTCTGGCGCGGTTGCTTTCCTGCTGCAACTCTGCCAAAAGTTCGTCAATAATAACCGGAGTTTCCTGTTTCACATCTCCCAACCCCACAGTATCGGTAAAAATTAACAACGGCAGATCGTCAGAAGGATAAGCATAACGTTGGGTGTGTTGGGTGTGGGGGCGAAAACCTTGACCGACTATTTCTGGAGAAACTCCTGTTAAACCGCGTACTATGGAACTTTTACCTGTTTGAGGTTTACCGATTAATATTGCTTCAGTAGTAGGAAGTTGGGCGCGAACTTTTTCCAGTATTTCCGCAACTTGAGCTTCATCCACAGTAAACCATTGCATTATTGTTTGGGCTGCCTTACCCACAGGGAAAAGTTTCATCAGGCGGTTGTTAGTATCATGCCAAATTCCACCAATACGATCTTGCCAAGAGTCAGTTTTTGACTCTGTTTTTACATCTTCAGTCGGGCGATCGGACTGTTCAGAATTAGGTGTTGGGGAATTAATATCATTTGGTTCAGTCATTTCAGTTATCTGCTTCATAAAACCGATATAAAACGTCATAACAAGTGACATTTTAATGTTTACTTCCTGCTGTACGGACGTTGCA